>CALBBA010000114.1 GCA_937926755.1 uncultured Collinsella sp. | reverse complement strand
TGGAAGAAGCTTTGTATTTCATCGGCGGGCTCAACTCGTGGGGCATCTTCCCCGACCCCATCCCCCGCCCCCCCCGCCGTTAAAGAGCAGCCCTTCCGCGCAAGCCTCTTTAACGTACTTGATTACGCCGAACAGACCGGGCCGCTTTTTGGCAAGCACGCAATAGAATCCGTACGCGATTGGGCCAATGCCGCGATGGCAGCACTTATTGCCATGCGCATCCAGGAATACCTCAACGGGAGCTGCACCATCGCAAAGGTCTCCGCATTGGAAAGAATCGAGAAATCAGTGGTAACCTGCGCGGCAAACGGGTCATCCTTCAAGATCTACACCACTATCCTGAGGGCGGGCGGAGATTATACCGACTCATTCAAAAGCCTGCCCATCGTGCGCAAAATCGAATCCGATGCGGGATATTTCTACGCCTTTATGTTTATGATCGACGAGGAAGAATCCCTCGTTGCACTCAACGTGCTCTCTTTTGAACACGAGCTCACCGCTAATGACTTCAGTGTTTTGCAGGCGATGTTCTACATGGACGAAGACTCCAGCTCGGAGATTTCAGCGCGACTCAAGGTCAGCAATAGCGAGGAGAGCTTCTATGTAATCGACCCTCAAGCAGATATCCAGGAGCGCCGCGAAGAACTTGACAACGATGACCGCGATGCACTCACCGCTTTGGTGCAGGCGCTCGTGATCTCGCATCTCTCGGGCGCGCACGTGGATGTGTTCCAGGGCAACGAGTCCACAGGGTTCCTCTCCTTTGACAGCTATCTCTCGTGGCTCTGGTTTGATTTTTCGCGCAAGCTGAGCACCGTCAAAATTGGCTATTGCGAGCAGTGCGGACGCGCCTACTCACTTGCCGGGCATCGTGGCGTCAAACGGCACTACTGCAGCGATCGATGCAAGACCGATGCCAAAAACGAGCGCACGCGCAAGGAGACGGCGAAGATACGTGAGTCGTTTGGAACGGGCGCCAGCGTACGCGACATCGCCAACGAGATAGAACGTCCCGCGGCCTACGTGCGCTCGCAGCTCAATAAATGGACCAAGCTCAAGCACGATCTGGATGAAGACATTGAGTCAAACGGCTTTGACAGCTCCGAGCTACTCAAACGCTGCACCATTGAGAAGCTCGACCTCAACAACCTCCTCAACGCCAAGCGCAAAAAGCAGATTCAGGACTATGCCAAACTCAAGCGCCTCGTTAAGTAGAAACGCTGTCATTTCTTTGCCATCCGATTGACGGGTGGAAAGTTACTCATATACGTGTTAGTAATATATATATTAGTAATACATATATGAGCGAGGCGCATCATGTTTGTTGGACGTCGGGAAGAGCTTGAATCCCTGGAAACCGCCTATCAAAAAGGTTCCTTTCAGTTTGCCGTAGTCTATGGAAGGCGTCGCGTGGGTAAAACCAGCATGCTTCGCGTCTTTACACAGCGCAAGCCCCATGTGATCTTCTTTACCGGACAGCAAACCGTTGCAAGCGAAAACCTCGCGCTGCTCAGCCGCGAGATACTTGGCGATAGCGCCGCAGGAGCAGCGTTCCCCTCTATCCAGGTTGCACTCGAATCCGTCTTCGAACACGCCAAAACAGAGCGAATCGTTCTGATTATTGACGAGTATCCCTACCTCGCCGAGAGCGATCCGGGCGTCTCGTCGTGTCTGCAAACGCTTATCGACCGACACAAAGACAAGAGCAACCTGTTCTTGGTGCTCTGTGGATCGTCCATGAGTTTTATGGAACACCAGGTGCTAGGACACCAAAGTCCTCTCTATGGGCGCCGCACCATGCAGTTGCGCATCGACCCCTTTGTCGTTTTCGATGTAGCGCAAATGCTTCCCGATGCACCCATCGAGAGAATTATCGAGCTGTATTCCGTTGTCGGCGGCATGCCGCTCTATTTATCGCAGCTTGATAGCACGCGCTCCACGCAATGGAACCTTGAGCACGCTCTGTTGCGCCAAGATGCGTTTCTGTACGCCGAGCCCCAGAACTATCTGTTGCAGGAAGTCCGAAGCCCGGCTATCTACAATGGCGTCATAGCCGCCATCGCTAACGGCTGTGTACGTCCCAAGGAAATCGCCGATGTCACCCGACTCGCAACGCCACAAGTCGCGCGATTACTCGACGCATTGATTGATCTGCGAATCGTTGAACGCGTCACGCCCGTTGCCAAAGCAACAAAACGTCAGGTGGTCTATCGAATCTGCGATAACCTGTTCAGGTTTTGGTATCGATTTGTTCCGCAGTACACGGGAACAATTGAAGAGGGGCTCGGAGCCGCTGTTGCCGCGCGTATCGTCAAGCGCGATTTGTCTACCTTCGTGGGCCCCACATTTGAAGAGGTATGCCGCCAGTGGTTGATACGACAGGTCGTTGAGGGCGAGCTGGATGTACTGCCCAAGGCAATCGGCTCTTGGTGGGGCACTAACCCGGCAACGCGTCACCAAGAAGAGATTGACATTGTATTAGAGGATGCCGATGGCGAGCTCATCGTTGGCGAGTGCAAATGGAGAAACGAGCCCGTAGATACCGACGTTCTTGAAACGCTCGAGCGGCGCAGTGCGCTGCTGGGCCGGCCGATCAAACAGTATTACTTGTTTAGCAAGGGTGGATTTAGCGAAGCGTGTCAAAATAGAGCGGCTCAAGCAAGCAGCGCGAGGCTTGTTGGACTCGAGCAACTACTATAAGAAAGGGGCTTGGAAACAGTTTTCCAAGCCCCTTTCAGTTTTTATTCGATTCCCACCTTTTTGAGCGTATCTTTGGTGACTTCCGCAACTTGATTGGGATCGACGTGGGATTCCCCCGAAATAGTGCCGTAACCTGAGGTTGAAAAATCAAGGAAATAATATGTCCGGTAATTGTGCCCATAGCCAAATTGCTGATATAGGGCATTATAGTCCGTCTCGGAAATTTCCTTGCCCTCCGACGCACAATAGTATTCGTAGCCATTACCCTCGCTCGGCGCAACTCCCCAGGACTCGTAGTTGCTTACAAGCGAAAAAGCATCGCTTTTCTTGCCATATACCGAAGTATTGTCCCCGGCCAAAACCTGCCTTCCAGCAAGCAATGCCGTAATAGCATTGCTCATCTCATATGTTCTTTGGCTTACGAGGATGCTGTCGTCATCCGCTTTAATCAGCGGAAGAAACATCGTTCCTCCGTTGCTGTTATCAAGCCAATTTTGACTGTAAAGCCTCTTGATGCCACCATCAGCTGACGACCAAACCTCTACGGTGTAGGACTTCTGAAGTCCCTCCATATCTCCATTCCAGGCATTCTTTAGTTCGGCATCGCTCATACCGTTCACAACGGTCAAGAGCTCAGGCTGGCCATCCTGATCAAAATCAACGAGGTCGACAAGACAAAGCCCTCGCATCGCATAGACAGAATCAGTCACCTCAACAATTTGCGGCTCTCCATAGCACGCGAGGTATTCCTGGCACTTTTGCTTGTAAGCGGCATGCGTAGCGGTATTGTCCGCAGCGGTGCCTCCATCCTTCTTGTCGCCTTCGCCTGTCTTTGTATCGGCCTCGTTGGCCTTAGGCACCTCGAGGGAAACCTCTTTTACGGCATCAACGGATTTAGAGTTATCGACGACTTTGACGGGAATACTCCACTCGACTTTTGACTTGGAGTCCTTAACGGTGAGGGTATATTTTCCCGGTTTAACATCGGGAAACTGGCTTACCGTGAAGCCCTCGTCACCCTTAACCTCAGCGTTGGTGCTGTAGCCGTTGTCGCCGTTCAGGGTCACCGAGTACTTCTTGAGTTTCTCGCCCTTTGCGTCGGTCGGGGTGATCTTGGATTCTTGGACCACCACGATGGCCTTGTCCTGGCCGTAATGGGCAACGTCGCCGCCGGACTTGCTAAAGAACAGCAGGTAGCTAAAGATGGCAATGACTGCCAGGCCAACGACGACACCAACGATATAGAGCGCCTTGGGCTCCTTTTTCTGTGCGGATGCATTCGCCGCAGGAGCAGGGGCTGGCGCCGCGACGGGCTTGGCGACCGGATTGCTCAGTTTTGGTCGGTCGGCACGCACGGCTGGAATCGAAGGCGTTGCACCGGACGACACGTCGTCTTTAGGCTGGTCGTCTTCTTCGTCCGCTACGGGCTCGCTCTCCACGGGCGACTTTTCCTCCCCCGCCTCGGCACCGGCGAAAGGCTCCTTCTCCGTTTCGTCGCTAGCGAAAATCTCTTCCGCAGCCTCATTGATAACGGAAGGTTCTTCTGCCACTTCGTTGCTGACAGAGTTCAGCACCGCCTTTGCATCTTCGAGTGCATAGCCGCACTCGGTGCAGTATCGCAAATCGCCATCAAGCTCAAATCCACAGTTGGGACAGAACATGTTAGTCCTCCTTATCGACTTTCACCGTTGTACCGTCCTTGACCTCATCGGGGGTTACTTCGGACCCCACTTGAGACCCATCATCCCAAGACGCAACCAAAATCTCGCAATTGCCGTCCGCAAAAGAACCGAGCTCATAGTCTTCGGTGCGATACACCAGTCCCTTGGATGTCACATACAAGCATGTTGAGCCCTTGATTGAATAGTCTGAAGAATTGCTCCGCATGAGCATAGAATTGTAATCAGACGGATACTCTCTGCCCATTTCCGTAAGATACGGCCAAACTGCCGAACTCATAGAACTGGCAAGATCCTCGGTATCAATGCCAAACATGTCCTGAGGGCTGACAGTATCACCCGTATGCAAATCAAAAATAACGCCAGTCACATACGTGTCGCCATGCGGACCCCATCCCGTCGAATAGCGCTCGTCACGGATACAAAAATAGTTCTCATCCATGTACGTAACCGTCACGTTTCTCGATATGCAGGGAAATTCGCCGTCGGGGTACAGCTCAGCATCTGATTGCTCATTATCTGATGCTCGATTCGTTCGCTCCGCATCAATTTGAAGGGGCTCGAGAATCGCCTTGTTAATTTTGTCTGCGACGTCGTCTTTGGCGGAGCTCTTAAGTTGCGGATAGGACCATTCCATGTCAGTCCGCTCGCCCTGATTGAGCATAGGGTCGACCGGAGCAGACACCGTCAATGACTTTGCCTCCAACGTATAGACAACTTTTTCGGCCGCCCTCTCGTCCTTCTTGGGTCTTTCGGTCGCTTGCTCCTGTTGCACGGATTGCTGCTGGAGATTGGGCTCGATGACGTTCTTGTAGAGCATGAAAGCAGCGTAAGCGATGCCTGCCGCGGCGATAAATGCGGCGATCATGATAGCAAACTGCGGCACCAGGCGGTTACCGACCTGACAGCGTTGCATAAAGAGGTTGTACATCTGGGAGTGACCGCTACCCGCGGTCTTCGAGACCGGCTCGGGACTCGGTTCTGCCGTGGACTCGGCATTCGCGGATCCTATCGCAGAGTCCGTTTCGGTATTTGCAGACTCCAACATGACTTCAGCGGACGAGGACTCTCGCGCCAGCGGCTCGGCGCCGGACCCTTCCTTGGCCGCAGTTTTACCCGAGAGTCCTTCCAAGGGCAGCCCGCATTCGGTACAGTACCGCGCATCGTCACTGATCTTGCTACCGCATTTGGGGCAAAACATGGGCTTTCTTCTCCGATTCCCTTTAGTCTCACTGAGTCGTAAGTTACTCACGTGCTGTACGCTACGTAGTTTAACCATTTCTTAAGCAAGCCAATGGACCGCTTGAACAGACGCATACCCACTCAAGTGACCCTATACCGGCTTGTTATCCTGGCTCATGGCATGAGTGTCAGTGTAAGAATTTTCGCTGAACAGGTCCGCCCCCTCGAAGTCGGAGCCGATGCTCAACTTGAAGCCATTTTTTGCCGAGATGGAGAAATCGCCACTGATATCCATATCATGCTCGCGGCCAACCGCCCTCATTTTCCGAAGTCCCACCCGTCACGTTATCAGGAGCCCGAAGTCAAAGAGATAGTAAAAGCCGATTGGGGCACATGTGATTCCATATGCCCCAATCGGCTTTATAGTCGTTTACGCCTCAGAGAAACCTAGGTGACCCGTTTACACGCGCTAGCGCGCCGGGTCAACTGCTACCTTGCCACTCTCCAGCACGTGAACGCGACCGTCGGCGAGCATCTGCACGACCTCGGGATACAGCACATGCTCAATCGCATGGATGTGCTCCTCGAGCGTGTCGACGTCCCAGCCCTCCTCAACAGCCAGCGCACGCTGGGCGATGATGGGGCCGTTGTCGTAGATCTCATTGGCAAAGTGTACGGTCACGCCAGTAACCTTGACGCCGCGAGCAAACGCATCGTCAATCGCATGGGCACCGGTAAAGCTCGGCAGCAGCGCCGGATGCAAGTTGACCACGCGGTTGGGAAACGCCGCCAGCAGCGGTGTGTGCACCATGCGCATGTAGCCGGCCATCACCACGTACTCGCAGCCGCGCTCGAGCAGCTCGTGCGCAATAATCTCATCGGCAGCGATGGGATCGGCATAGACATCCTTGGACAGCGTGAGTGTCTGGATACCCGCACGCTCGGCACGCTGCAGACCCTTGGCCGAAGGGCGGCTCGACACCACAAGCTCAATCGAGGCGTTGAGCTTGCCAGCGGCGATCAGGTCGATCAGCGCCTGCAGGTTGGTACCCGAACCGCTGATAAGCACGCCGATCTTGAGCGGCTCGGCCGTATCGGTGCCGGTCGGACGGGTATACGGGTCCCAGGCCAGGACCTCGGCAGCAGCCATCTGCTCGTTAGCGCTCATCGGAGTACACGACCTTACCGGAACCCTCGACGCACTCGCCCACGCGGAACGGCTTCTCGCCCAGCGCGACCAGCGCCTCGGTCACGGCAGCCTCGTCCTCGGGGGCGACGATCAGGCACAGGCCGACGCCCATGTTGAAGGTCTTGCATGCCTCGTTGGGCGCAAGCTCGGCCTGACGCGACACGTAAGTAATGACGGGCGGAACATCCCAACCCATCTCGGCGCCGTTGCGGGTGACCACGGCATCGACGTCGTCGGCGAGCGCGCGGTTGAGGTTCTCGGTGATACCGCCGCCGGTGATGTGGGCGATGGCGTGCACGTTGGCGCCGCCGCGCAGCAGCTCCAGAATCGGCTTGACGTAGATGCGCGTGGGAGCCAGCAGGGCGTCGGCCAGCGAAGCACCGCCGAGCTCCTCGAGCGGACGGCTCAGCTCCTCGGCCTTAGCGGTAGCCTCGGGCGTACCCGGCTTGATGCCGTCGACACCGATGACCTTGCGTACGAGTGAGTATCCGTTGGAGTGCACACCGGTGGAGGGCAGGCCCAGGATCACATCGCCGGGGCGAACGTTCGCGGGGTCGAGCATCTTGGGACGATCGACAACACCCACGGTAAAGCCGGCGAGGTCGTAGTCGGCGGGAGCCATGACGCCGGGGTGCTCGGCCATCTCGCCGCCCACGAGCGCGCAGCCCGCGAGCTTGCAGCCGTCGGCCACGCCCTTGATGATCTTTGCCATGTGCTCGGCCTCAATGTGGCCGATGGCGACGTAGTCCAGGAAGAACAGCGGCTCGGCGCCCGAAGCCAAAATGTCGTTGACGCACATGGCGACCAGGTCCTGGCCCACCGTCTCGTGACGGTCCATGATCTGGGCGAGCACGAGCTTGGTGCCCACGCCGTCGGTGCCGCTGATCAGGATCGGGTCTTCCATATCCTTGAGCGCGGCAGCCGAGAACAGGCCACCAAAGCCACCGATGCCGCCGATAACCTCGGGGCGGTTGGTGTCCTTGACCATCTGCTTAATAGCGTCGACGGCGCGGCCGCCCTCGGCGGTATCGACGCCGGCGTCCTCATACGTCACATGCTTGCTGTCGCTCATCTGAGCCTTCCTCTCCCACTACCGTGGCGCCGCGCGGGCGCCAAACGGTGCTCATAGTTGCGTTCATTTCGGCGCGCGCCATAACAGCACACGCCGTCATATCAACAAAACAGCAGGTAAAACCTACCAAAAAAAACCTGTCCCCACATGGCAGGTTTTAGGCCTCGCCGTGCTCCTCTTCCCAGCTGCGGTCGTCGTATTTCTCGACCACGGCGTCGTCGTCAAAGTGCAGCGGCTTGTCCAGGTTGCGGGGCTTAAAGCCCTCCATGAACTTGTCGCGGCCAAAGCTCTCGGGAATCGCCACGGGGTAGCGTCCGGTAAAGCACGCATCGCAGTAACCGCCCTTGGGCATGACCTTCAGCAGGCCCTCGACCGAAAGGAAGGCCAGCGAATCGGCGCCGATATACTCGCAGATCTCATCGACCGTCTTGTTGGCACTGATGAGCTGCGACTGCACGTCGGTATCGATGCCGTAGAAGCACGGCCAGATGACCTCGGGCGAGTTGATGCGGATATGAATCTCCTTGGCGCCGGCGTTGCGCAGCATCTTGACGAGCTGCACCATGGTGGTGCCGCGGACGATGGAGTCGTCGATGACGACTAGGCGCTTGCCTTCGATGTTGTCGCGCAGCGGGTTGAGCTTCATACGCACGCCCATGGCACGCAGCTCCTGCGTAGGCTCGATAAACGTACGGCCCACATAGCGATTCTTGATGAGGCCCTCGCCAAAGGGAATACCGCTCTCGTGCGAATAGCCCTCCGCGGGCGGCAGGCCGGAGTCGGGCACGCCGATGACCAGGTCGGCCTCGACGGGCTCCTCATGTGCCAGCTGACGACCCATGTCATAGCGGCAGGCATAGACGCTCTTGCCGTTCATGATGGAATCGGGGCGAGCGAAGTAGACCTGCTCAAAGATGCAGTTAGCAGGCTCTTCGGCGGCAGGCACGCCCTGCTCGGACACAAGGCCCTCGGCGCTGATGCGCAAAATCTCACCGGGACGGACGTCGCGGACGTACTCGGCGCCCACAATGTCGAGCGCACAAGTCTCGGAGGCGACGACCCAGCCGCCGGCGCGGGTGACATGGGTGGCGGCGTCGACCGTCGCGGCGCCGTCCTGCGACGGCAGCTGCGAAACGGATGCGGCATCGGCCTGGTCCAGGCCCTCGTCCACCAGCTTGCCCAGCACGAGCGGGCGAATGCCGTGCGGATCGCGGAATGCGTAGAGCGCCTGCTCGTTGATGAGTGTCATGGCGTAGCCGCCGCGCACGAGCTCCATGGTCTTGCGAATGCCCTCGCGCAGGTGACCCGTACGCTGGGTAAAGTAGCCGATGAGCTTGGTCGCGACCTCGGAATCCGAATTGGAGAGGAACGGCACGCCCAGCTCGATCAGCTGGCGGCGCAGCTCGTCGGTGTTGACGAGGGTGCCGTTGTGCGCGAGCGCGATAATGACGCTATTGATGGTAGAGAGGTGCGGCTGAGAGGCTTCCCAGCTCTTGGCGCCGGCGGTGCCGTAGCGCACATGACCCACGGCCAGCTGACCGGAGAGCGTCGACAGGTCGGCGTTGGAGAACACGCGGTCGAGCAGGCCCAGATCCTTGCGGACCATAACCGTACCGCCGTCACCAACAGCGATTCCCGCCGATTCTTGGCCACGGTGCTGCAGTGCACGCAGGCCAAAGTACGTCAGTCGAGCCACGTCGCGATCGGGCGCCCAGACACCAAAAACGCCGCATTCCTCATGCAGCTGGTCAGAGTCCGGATCATACGTCGACATAGCATTCACCTGTCCCGCGGCACGCTCGGCCGCGCGGATGGTTTCTTGAGACATGGCATCCCCTCAGAGCCTCGTATTTTGGCGTTACCCGCCTTATTATACGCACGGCGCGACGCGCTCCCCAGCGCATGAGCAGCGCTTTTTAAAAGCCCACCGAGCTAATAATCCGTTTTGCGGCCAAACATTTTATCGGTCTGTCCAGTGCAAGCGCCCGCGCCCCCAGATGGCCGCCGCGTCCACCGTTGAGGGTTGCATTGTTGCAATTGGGACGTTCGTCCTGTCTTTTGGCAGGTCGACGGCGTATCCTTGTAATCTAGGACAAAGCGAGAAAGGTTCTGTATGGATCGAAACGGACTCGACCCCAGCGTCCCCAGCGCCACGGAGGTCAAGAAGATTCCCCTCATCATTAAGGTGTACGCCGTCCTGTGCATCCTGTCCGGCGTGGGCACACTCCCGTCGGTCGCCGCCTTTATGTGGCAGGTCATCACCGCGCTCATTAACGGCAACGCCGCCGAAAAACTCGGCGACAATATGCTGGTCTCGGTTGGACTCATCGTCGCCGGCATCATGCTCTCTGCGGCAAGTGCCGTCATCCTGATCATCTTTGGCCTGGACCTTATCAAAAACCAGCGCCGCAACGCCGCCCGCCTGTCCTACATCCTTATTGCATTCACCGTCGTCGAGCTTTTGGTCGACGTGATGCTCCAAGGTATCGGGCTCTTCTTGCTTCGTCCCGCTATTCAGCTCGGTATCCTCATCGCGCTTTCAGCCACCGTCGATCCTACGCTTCGCCAGGAGCGCGAACTGCAGCGCCGCCTGCAGGAGATGCTCGACCGCGACGCCGCCGCCGAGGGCATGCTCGGCCGCAATGAAACCGGCGAGGGCTACATCAAGCTCAACTACTTCAACCTGTTCTGGATATTCCTCGTCTGCTGCGTGCTCGGCCTGATCGCCGAGGACATCTGGCACATGACGGTCGACGACCCAGGCGTCTACCAGGACCGCGCCGGCATGCTGTTTGGTCCCTTCAGCCCCATCTATGGCTTTGGTGCCGTACTCATGACCATGGTGCTCAACCGCTTCTATAAAAAGAACCCCATCATCATTTTCCTGGTAAGCGCCGTGCTCGGCGCGAGCTTTGAGGTGTTCGTGGGCTGGTTTATGCAGACCTCATTTGGCGTGGTCTCGTGGAGCTACTCGCACATGAAGCTGTTCGGCATGCCCGACCCACTCGCCGTCCTTACGGGCGGACGCACCTGCACGGGCTTTGCCTGCCTGTGGGGCCTAGGTGGCCTTATCTGGATCAAGCTGCTGCTGCCGAGGCTGCTCAAGCTCATCAACATGATTCCGTGGAAGAGCCGCTACTCGGCTACCGTCATCTTTACCGTCATTATGCTGGTCGACGGCGTCATGACGCTGCAGTCGCTCGACTACTGGTACCAGCGCGTCAACGGCACGGAGCCGGATATTCCCGTCGCGCAGTTCTACGGCAAGTATTTCGATAACGACTACATGGAGAACCGCTTCCAGAGCATGACCATGAGCCCCAAGGATGCGACGCGTGTGTAGCGCCACGCAATGCCGAGATTTTCCAACGCACGGAAAAGCCCGCTGGCAGACTGATTTGAACTGCCTCCCATTTCTTGGACATGAGAAATGGGAGGCTTTCTTTATGCGCGTTGATTTGAGAGTGAAGCATGATATCGAGGCCAGGAAGGCGGCCATAGGGCTCTTCGAGCTCGGGCACGGGTATAAATCTGCCGCGATTGCCCTTTCGCTTCCCGTGGAAGCCGTGAGAAGATGGCAGGAGATATACCGCGCATTCGGGAGCGAGGTGCTGCTGCGCATGGACGGAAAGCAGGGCAGGTACACATACGAGCAGAAGGTCGCCGCCGCCTCCGCCGTCGTCGACGGCGGCATGACGAAGACCGAGGCGATGGCGGCGTTCGGCATAATGTCGATGTCGCCGCTCAAGAAGTGGTGCGCGCTATACCGCCGGGGCGGCGCGGAGGCCCTGCGCCCGAGGCCCAAGGGCCGGCCGAAGGGTTCCAAGGCGAGGCCGCGGACCCGCGAGGAGGAGCTCGAGGAGCGGTGCCGTAGGCTCGAGGCCGAGGTGGCCTACCTAAAAAAATTACGCGCCCTGGTCGAGAGGGACGGGCTCTGACCAGGGCGAAGGCCGAAGCGGTCGCGGCCCTGCGCGCCGAGGGGCACGCGCTCGGGCACCTGCTCGCATGCGCCGAGCTCAAGCGGTCGACCTACTACTACTACGCCCTCGCGCACCCGCCGAGGCCCACGCGCCCCGAGCTCTGGGAGGCGGCCGCCGAGATCTTCTCGCGCACCGCCAACGGCTGCGGGCACCGGCAGATAGCGATGTGCCTCAGGGCGGAAGAGGGGGCCGTGATAGCCGACAAGACCGTGCTCAAGATGATGCGCGAGATGGGGATCCGCTGCGGTATCAGACGCGAGACGGCCTACCACGGGTACAACTCGTACAGGGGCGTCGTCGGCAGGACGTTCGAGAACGTGATCGCGAGGGATTTCGACGCCGGGGCCCCGTGGCGGAAGCTGGGAACGGACGTCACCGAGTTCAAGGTGGCGGGCGGCAAGGCCTACTGGGCCCCGACGCTGGACTTCTGCACCAAGGAGATCGTGGCGAGCGACATATCGACCACGCCCGACATGGCCCAGCAGGTCAGGATGCTCGACGAGCTGCTGTCCAAGATCCCCGAGGGCGCCGCCCCGACCATGCACTCGGACCGGGGCTGGCAGTACCAGCACGCCTCGTACACATCCAGGCTCGAGGCCGCCGGCATCGTCCAGAGCATGTCCAGGAAGGCGAACTGCATCGACAACGCCGCCACCGAGCAGCTCTTCGGCCACGTCAAGGACGAGTTCTACCGGGGCCGCGAGTGGGAGACGTTCGAGGATTTCAAACGCGACCTGGAGGAATACATAGTCCACTGGAACACGAGCCGGAGGCAGGTAAGATTGAAGGGCCTGACCCCGGAGGAGTTCCGGAATCAGGCCCTCGCGGCCTAGTCGCTATTTAGGGCGTCCAAGATTTGGGACGCAGTTCACTGTGGGAAGTGGGGCTTTCAAGGGCTGCTAGTTAATAGTTATTAGAGGTAGCCGTTCAGCCAATCGGGCATATTGGGATCGTCAATGCTCCACGAATCTTCTTCATGCTCGCTTTCTTCCCAGTTGCTTTCGTCCCCATCGAAGAACTTGCGCCTATTACACTTGTATTTGACAACCGTGTCGCCCTCACGGCGGTATTCATTCCAGTAGTAGTTTTGCTTTCCGTATCCGTTCCATTCTTGAGTTCTGTATATGACCATGGAGTCTCCTCTTCGTTTGCGTACGCGGGGCGCACGGTGTATCAGATTTGACTACTGGGCTATGACTTGCGCAATGTGAGTTTTTTTGGCGTTAATGCTCGCAAGTTCGTCGGAAGTAAAAACAAACGGGACAACCGCTTCATCCCATTCGG
>CALBBA010000113.1 GCA_937926755.1 uncultured Collinsella sp. | reverse complement strand
CCGCCGGGAAAACTCAGCAGCGTCTTGCGTCCCATAATGACCGGGTAACCTTTGGTGCACGCCACAAAATGACGCATGTCGGCACGGTTGGACACCACCATGTCGCCCTCGCACCCAATGCCCCAGTCGTCACACACGGCGACAATGGCAGAAAGCTTACACGTCATGAGTGCCACCTACACCGCAATGGGGATGTTCTTGACCTGCGGGCCGTGCTCATAGCCCTCGACAATAAGGTCGTCGGTCGTAAACGCATAGAAGTCATGCACATCGGGGTTAAGCGTTACCTTAGGCGCGGCAAACTGCGGACGCTCGATAAGCTCGCGGACGATATCGACATGACGGTCGTAAATGTGGGCATCGGCGATCACGTGCAGGAGCTCGCCAGCGATCATATCGACCGACTGCGCGACCATCATCAGCAAAATGGCATACTGGCACACATTCCAGTTGTTCGCGGCCAAAATGTCCTGGCTGCGCTGGTTGAGAATCATATTGAGCGTTGGCTTGTCGTCCTGCGGACGCTGCGTCACGTTATACGTCACGCTGTACGCGCACGGATACAGGTGCATCTCGGACAAGTCGCTGAACACATAGGTATTCGTCATAATGCGACGGCTATACGGCGTGTTCTTGAGGTCGTACAGCACGCGGTCCATCTGGTCGAAATCACCCTCGGCATAATGGCTTTTCTGGCCAATTTGGTACCCGTAGGCCTTGCCGATGGAGCCAGTCTCGTCGGTCCACTCGTCCCAAATATGGCTATTAAGATCGTGGACGTTATTAGACTTCTTTTGATAGATCCACAGGATCTCGTCCATCGCAGACTTAAGAGCCGTGCGGCGCAGCGTAAGCGCAGGGAACTCTTCGCGCAGGTCGTAGCGCGCCGTGACACCAAAGTTTTTAATGGTATAGGCAGGGGTGCCGTCCTCCCACACCGGGCGGACCTTTTGGCCCTCGGTCGTGGTGCCATGGTCCAAGATATCGCGGCACATGGTTACAAACTGTTGATCAGCTTTGCTCATTGACCCTCCTGTCAGTCGCCTACAAGCGAGATTCATTGTAGCCCAGGCGCACGCGGCCCCACAGCCCAAACATAAGCCCTCATTTTCTGACATATGACGGAAATTCCTTGCGCAAATCCGCACGTTCGATATTCTATTGTTGACATATGTCAGATTTGGAGAGTGCATGGCAGGAAGACGCGAAAAATTGCGCCGCGTCGGGATCATCCCCGAATATCGCGGTTTTACCCCCGATGGCCTGGCGAGCGGAGACGCTATCGATATGACAGTCGACGAGCTCGAGGTCTTGCGCCTATGCGACCTGGAAGGCTTCAATCAGGAGGAAGTCGCCCAGTGCATGGGCATTGCCCGCGCCACGGTGGCGGCAATCTGCAGCCGCGCGCATCGCAAGGTGGCAAACGCGCTGGTCAATGGACGGGCGATCGTCATCGAAGGCGGAAACATCGCGTACTCCCCCATCACCACGACAACGGCCGCATGGCCAGCAAAGGAGGCTGACACCATGAGGGTGGCAACGACGTACGACAACGGCAACATCTTTATGCACTTTGGCCGCAGCGAACAGTTCAAGATCTATGACATCCAGGATGACAAGGTGCTCAACGAGCAGGTCGTAGGCACCGGTGACACCGGCCACGGCGCCTTGGCGGTCCTGCTTGCCATCGGTGGCGTTGACACGCTCATCTGCGGCGGCATCGGCGGTGGCGCTATCAACGCGCTTGCTCAAGCCGGCATCACGGTATACGCAGGCGCCCAGGGCAGCTGCGATGCGTGCGTCGAGGCCCTTATCGCCGGCACGCTCGCACAGAACGGCGAGGCCACGTGCGGCTGCCACGGCCATGACCACGAGCACGCACATGAGCATGGCGAGTCCTGTGGTTGTCACGGCCATCACGAGCACGAGGGCCACGAGGGCTGCGGCTGCCACTAGCGGCACGGCACCGCAAACTCGGGGCGCGACACAGAACGCAACCCAACAATCAAAGCCAACAACAAAGGCCACCCGGTAGCTTCCGAGTGGCCTTTGCCATATCAAGCTGGAATTACAGCACTATTTCTTATTACGCATCTGCGCTTCCATTTGACGCAGCAGGTCCATATCGGACTTGGGGCCGCCCGTTCCCAGGCCGCCCATGCCGCCCAGCCCCATGGCATCCAAACCGGGAATATTGGGCATGCGCATCTTTTTGCCCTTCTTACCCTTCTTGCCCTTCTTGCCGCCGGCCTGCGCCTGATTGGCCATCGTGCGCATGCGGCCCATCATCTTATTCATCTCGCCCCACTGCTTCATAAGGGTGTTGACCTCGGTGGGGGTTACGCCGGCTCCCTTGGCAATGCGGGCGCGGCGCTGGCCGTTGATGATGGAGGGGCGAAGGCGCTCCTCCTTGGTCATCGACATGATGATGGCCTCGTTCTTATCGAAGATACCTTCGTCCAGATTGCCACCCATCCGGTTAAGCGCACGCTGGCCACCGGGGAGCATGCCCAGAATGCCCTTCATGCCGCCCATCTTCTTGACGGCCTTCATCTGGTCGAGCATGTCGTTCATGGTGAAGCCCTCGCGCAGCATGCGCTCGGCAGCCTCGAGCTGCTCGGCGTCGGCCGCCTCCTGGGCCTTCTCAATAATGCCGACAACGTCGCCCATGCCCAAGATTCGCTTGGCCATACGATCGGGATAGAACGGCTCCAGCGAATCGGGCTTCTCGCCCATGCTCACGAACTTGATGGGCTTGCCGGTCACCTGGCGCACGGAAAGCGCGCCGCCGCCACGGGCATCGCCGTCGAGCTTAGAGATAATCACGCCGTCAAAGTCGGTGCGCTCGGCGAAGGTCGAGACGACGTTGACGATATCCTGACCGGTCATGGCATCGACGACCATCAGCACCTGATCGGGTTTGACGGCCTTCTTGATGTCCACGGCCTCCTGCATCATCTGTTCGTCGATCTGAAGACGTCCGGCGGTATCGACGATGACCACGTCGCGCAGGTGGTCGACGGCCTCCTGGATGGCGCCCTTGGCGATATCGACCGGGTGCGCACCGTCGCCGCGGAAGACCGGTACGCCGATCTCGCCACCGAGCGTGGCCAGCTGGTCGGCAGCAGCGGGACGGTAGACGTCGCACGCGGCGAGCAACGGCGAGCGGCCCTGCTTCTTGAGCAGGTAGGCCAGCTTTACGGCCGCCGTGGTCTTACCGGAGCCCTGCAGGCCCACGAGCATGATGACATTGGGAATGCGATTGCTAAAGACGAGCTTGCTCTCGGTTGAGCCAAGCATCTCGGTGAGCTCGTCGAGCACAATCTTGACGACGTTTTGCGCCGGCGACAGCGACTCCATGACCTCGGCGGTCATGCAGCGCTCCTTGGTCTTGGCGACGAACTCCTTGACGACCTTAAAGTTAACGTCGGCCTCGAGCAGCGCCATGCGAATATCGCGCATGGCCGAAGTAATATCGGCCTCGGTCAGCTTGCCCTTGCCGCGCAGACGGTCAAATGTGTCGTTGAGGCGATCGCTCAGGGAATCAAACACTAGTCACTCCTTAATTGGACTCGCCCACCAGGGCGCGGCAGAAATCTTTGGCATTGAACTCCTGCAGGTCATCGACCTGCTCGCCCACGCCCACGCGCAGGATCGGGAGCTTGAGTTTCTCGGCCACGGCCATGGCGATACCGCCCCTAGCCGTGCCGTCGAGCTTAGTCATGATAATACCGTCCAGGCCCAGCGCCTCGTTAAACTCGAGCGCCTGTTTCAGACCGTTTTGGCCCGTCGCGGCGTCGATCACAAGCACGACCGAAACCGGCATGGGACCGGCGGCCATATTGGCGGCGCGCTTACGGGTCACATTGACCACCTTGGCGAGCTCGCGCATGAGCTCGGGGCTCGTGTGCAGACGGCCGGCGGTATCGATGAGCACCAGGTCGCTGCCGCGCTTATCGGCCTCGTCGAGCACGTCATAGCACACGCTCGCCGGATCGGAGCCGCGGTCACGCTTGATAACCGGTACGCCGGCACGCTGCCCCCACACATCGAGCTGCTCGATGGCGGCGGCGCGGAAGGTGTCGGCCGAACCGATCACCACGTTCTTGCCGCGGGCAGCCATGGCGCTCGCGATCTTACCGACCGTCGTGGTCTTGCCGGCACCGTTAATGCCCACAAACAGCACGCAACTCGGCGTATCGGAGAACGGATCTCGCTCGATGGGCACAAAGTGCTGCTCAAGCTGCTCGGCCAGGGCACGGCGAAGCTGCGGAGCGGTCTTGAGGTTCTTCTTGGCCGCGGCATCGCGCAGGTCATCGGAGACCTTGATAGCGACCTCGGCGCCCATGTCACCCATGACGAGGGTGTCCTCCAGGTCCTCCCAAAAATCCTCGTCGACCTCGCCGCCAAAGTAGAAGACCTCGTTGAGGGCCTCGCGGCTGCGCTCAAGTCCGCGCGAGAGAGCATCGAAGAATCCCATTATGCATTCACGACCTTTCCGGTTTCGCGATCGAGTTTTTGAGAGACGACGCGACTGACGCCGTCGGCTTGCATCGAGACGCCATAGAGGACGTCAGCGTCCTCCATAGTACGGCGCTGATGCGAGATTACCAAGAGCTGCGTATCGGAACGCAGCACATCGAGGGCGCCGATGAGCTTAGACAGGTTGGCGTCGTCGAGCGCCGCCTCGACCTCGTCCAGCACATAGAACGGCACCGTGCGCGTGCGGTACACAGCAAAGAGCAGGGCGAGCGCCGTCAGGCTCTTCTCGCCGCCCGACATGAGCATCATCTTGGTGATGCGCTTGCCGCGCGGCTGCGCCACGACCTCAATGCCCGTCTCGGCCGGATGCTCGGGATCGGTCATCTCAAGGTGAGCCTGGCCTCCCGGAAAGAGCATGGCGAAGATCTCGCGGAAGTTCGCATCGACCTTCTCAAACGTCACCAGGAACGCCTTGCGCATCTTACGGTCGATAGCCACGGTGATCTTGGTGAGCGCCTTGCGCGCGCTCTCCAGATCGGCCAGCTGCTCCTCGATGTAATCGGCGCGGCGCTTGAGCTGCTCGTACTCCTCCATGGCAACTTGGTTAACGGGACCAAGGTTGTTGATCTGGCGCACAAGCTGGTTGAGTTCGCGCTCGGCGGCATCGCGGTCCGTGGGCGCCGGAAGCATGAGCGCTTCCTCGAGTACCGTGGTGCCATCGGCGGTAATGGCCTTAATGGCGGCCTCGACCTGCACCTCGAGCTTGCCACGCGCGACCTTGAACTCGTTTTGCGCGGCGGAGGCGGTATCGACTCGCTCCTTAGCGCGGGCAACCTCTGCCTTGGCATCCTCGATGGTCTTCTTGAGCGAAGCGGAGTCCGCCTCCTCCAGAGAGGCCTGGTCACGCAGGCGCGCTGCCCAATCCGACGCGCGTTCCAACAGGGCAGAATAGCGTTCGTGCATGGGATCGACGCGAAGGCGCAGTAGCTCGAGCGAGCGCGAGGCCTGACGCGTCCCGCGGATACGACGGTAGATACCCTCCAGGCGATGCTCCAGATCGGGCACACGGCCCTTCAGCGAACGCAGGCGCTCGCTCGTCTGGGCCAGGCGCACCTTGGCATCGGCGAGCTTACCGGCGGCCTCGGAATCGTCACGGCGAACGCGATCGAGCTCATCGTTGGCCTCGGCAATCTGGAGACCCAGGTCGCTTGCCTGTGCACGCGCCTCGTCACGCGAACGGGTGAGCTCGTCAACGCGCGGGCGCGCGGCACGAACGGCCTCGGCAGCCTGCTCGCGGCGCTTGGAGATGCGCACGCGCTCGACCTCGGCATTGTTGGCGCTTTGCTCCAAGCGGCCGATCTCGGAGAGCAGCGAGCGGCGCTCGCCCTCAAGACGGGCGATCTCACCGGCGGCATCGCCCTCGGCGGCACGGGCCTCCTCGACGGCGACGTTGGCCTCAACGACTTGGTCCGACACATGCTCAAACACGGCAGCCAGATCGGGCTCAAGCCCCTCCAGCTCGCGAATGCGACGCTTACGCTCCAGAGCACCCGACGCCTCGCCGGCATCGAGGCCCACACGCACCAGGCCGCCACAGCTTACGCGGGCGCCATCGGGAGTCACATAGGTCACACCGTCAACGACAGGCGCAGCCAGCGCGGCAGCCAAGTCATCGACCACGTAATAGCCGCCGAGCAGCGCCTCGACGACGGGTCCGTAGCCTGCACGCACGGACAGACGATCAACCAGGCGGGTACCGGCAGCGCCCTCAGCGGCGGTAAAACCGCCCAACCCCCCCCGCACCAATTCTTCCACGCGGCTGTTCCCACCCCCGCCTGCGCAACGGCTTGACCATATCGTCAGGTGCGATGATGGCCACGCGTCC
>CALBBA010000112.1 GCA_937926755.1 uncultured Collinsella sp. | reverse complement strand
GGCTGCACCGGTAAGGGTAACGACCAGGTCCGCTTCGAGGCTGCCGTCAAGGCCCTCGACCCCGAGCTTAAGGTTATCGCCCCGGTTCGCGAGTGGGATCTGAAGTGCCGTCCCGATGAGGTCGCCTATGCCCATGCCCACAACGTGCCGGTTCCCGAGGGTGCCAACGACAACCCCTATTCCATCGACGACAACCTGTGGGGTCGTGCCATTGAGTGCGGCCACCTGGAGGATCCCTGGAACGAGCCGCTCGACGACGCCTGGGTTATGACCAAGAATCCCGAGGACACGCCCGACACCCCGACCTACACCGAGATTGAGTTTGAGGCCGGCAAGCCCGTCGCCGTCGACGGCAAGAGGATGAAGCTCTCCGAGATCGTCATCGCGCTCAACAAGATTTCGGGCGACAACGGCTTTGGCCGTCTCGACCTGGTCGAGGATCGTCTGGTGGGACTCAAAAGCCGCGAGTGCTATGAGGTTCCCGGTGCCCTGACGCTCATCACCGCCCACAAGGCGCTTGAGGACATCTGCGTTGAGGGCGACCTGCTCAAGACCAAGATTAAGCTCGAGCAGGATTGGGCCACCGCCGTGTACAACGGCCAGTGGTACAGCCCGCTCAAAAACGCGCTCGACGCTTTTATGGCCGACACCCAGAAGTTCGTGACCGGCACCGTCCGCCTGAAGTTCTTTAAGGGCAACTGCCACGTCGTCGGCCGCAAGAGCCCCTTCAGCCTCTACGACTACGGTCTGGCTACCTACGACCGCGACACCACGTTTGATGAGAAGGCCAGCGCCGGCTTTATCGAGATCGATACGCTGTCGCTCAAGACGTGGGCCAAGGTCCAGGGTCCCAGCTCTGCCGCTGCCCAGGCTTAAGTCTTCCTTTCCTTGGTATCCGCGCGGCCCATCCGCGTGATACATAACGGGCGCATGGGGTCCCTACCTTTCGTTATGCTTGCTGACACTTCTTAACATCGGTGGCCCCTACGTTCCGCCCGCATATATGACGCCGCGCCTGCGGCTGAGTCCGAGCCCCGCCGGGGTTGTCCGGCGGGGCTCCTTCTATCAATTTGGCGGCTCTGCGCCTATATATATCTGAGGAGTACCTACTATGTTTGACTCTATTGCACACGCTTTGCTTGCCCTCGCGCCCGAGATCGATGCTGCAAAGGTCGAGGATGTCCCTATGAGCCTGAAGGCCTGGATCGATGGTTCGCAGGGCAACATCCGGAGGGAGACGTTGGGTGCCAAGTGCATGGTGCGTCACTTCTTTGCAAATTAGCTATATGGCCTCGCGCACGGTGGGGAATATGCAAAACTAGCGGTTGAAAAATCGCTTTATCGACATGGCGCATTTCATTGGGCGCTTCGTTTGGTATTTGATGAAAGGGGACGATCCCATGGCTCTTTGGGGCGGTCGTTTTGAGGCAGGCGTGGCCGAGGTCACGCAGGAGTTTGGTGCGTCGTTGCCGGTCGACAAGCATCTCTATAAGCAGGATATCGCCGGCTCTAAGGCACATGCCAAGATGCTGGCCGCCCAGGGCATCATCAGTGCCGAGGACGAGCAGGCGATCGCCGAGGGCCTGACCGGAATCGAACAGGATATCGATGCCGGCAACTTTACCTTCGATATCAACGACGAGGACATCCATATGTCCATCGAGAGCGAGCTGACGCGTCGCATCGGTGAGGCCGGTAAGCGCTTGCATACCGGGCGTTCGCGCAACGACCAGGTGGCGACCGATACGCGCCTGGGCGTCAAGGCGCTTGCCAAGGAGCTCATGGAGGCCAATCTTGAGCTGCGCCATGTGCTGGTGGATGCGGCCAAGAAGTACGACAAGGTGATTCTTCCGGGCTACACGCATATGCAGCACGCTCAGCCCGTGCTGCTCTCGCATCATCTGCTGGCATATTCCTGGATGTTCGCGCGTGACTTTACGCGCCTGAAGGCCGCCTTTGATGCCGCCGACAACTGTCCACTAGGTGCTGCCGCGCTTGCCGGTACGAGCTATCCGCTCGATCGCCAGATGACGGCTGCCGAACTTGGCTTTGCGGGCGTGATTCCCAACTCGCTCGATGCGGTTTCCGACCGTGATTTCCTGCTCGACCTGCATTACGCCGGCTCCGTCATGGCCATGCACCTGTCGCGTCTTTCCGAGGAGATCGTGCTGTGGTCGAGCTCCGAATTTGGCTTTATCACGCTTTCAGACTCTTACTCCACCGGCTCGTCTATCATGCCGCAGAAGAAGAACCCCGACTTTGCCGAGCTTATCCGCGGCAAGAGCGGTCGCGTGTACGGCAACCTGGTGCAGTTGCTCGTGACCATGAAGGGCTTGCCGCTCGCCTATAACAAGGACTTGCAGGAGGACAAGGAGGGCGCGCTCGATACCGCCCATACGCTCATGCAGTGCCTGTCCGTTATGGCCGGAATGATTTCGACTTGGACCGTCAACGAGGATGCCATGGCGCGCGAGTGCGGCGTGGGACACCTTGCCGCCACCGATGTTGCCGATTACCTGGCCAAGCGTGGCCTGCCGTTCCGCGAGGCACATGCCGTGGTGGGGCATCTGGTCCTGATGTGCGAGAAGCGCGGCTGCAATCTTGAGGACCTGCCGTTTGAGGTGTTTCAGGAAGCAAGTCCGCTCTTTGAGCGCGACATTACCGAGGCACTCGACATCCCGTCGATTGTCGCCGCGCGCACGACCGAGGGTGGTACCGCCCCTGCTGCCGTTGCCGTGCAGTTGGGAAGAGCCGAGGCGCAGCTCGCGGCCGATGAGGGTGTGTTTGGCTCGTTATCCAAGGTCGTCGAGATGGGCCACGGAGCTAATTAGCTTATTGGATGCGTCTGTCTGGTGTGTTCATCATATTTTGCCTTTACGGGTGCCCGCTACGGTGGGCACCCGTTTTGTTATAGAGAAGGAAGGAGCTTGTCGAGAACTTCTGTAGGACATTTGCGCAGGTTGTGAAGGGGGTGCGTTCACGGGCGACAATCGACCGCCCGTTCTGTTCGTTGCAGTTGAAAGTGGGACGGATGGTACTCTAGTCGGGCTTCGAAACAGAAGTGACACATAT
>CALBBA010000111.1 GCA_937926755.1 uncultured Collinsella sp. | reverse complement strand
CCCTCGGCCCAAAGTTGCGCCGGCGTGGTACCAAAAGCCATGGCAAAAGCCAGGAACGCCACCAGACCGCGCTTGGCCACGCCGCGGACAATCGCTCCATGACGACGCCACGAGGCGCGCTGGCACTCGTCCTCAAACATATCCATTTGTCTCCTACTGTCTGTACTTGGAGCGTTGCCTTGAAGCTGCCCCACGTCATCGCGCATGTTGCGCTCGAGTTCCCCCATCGGGGTCCCCCTTCCCTCCAGAGCCCTATGCACACCGGCGGCATACGCCGCAGCCGCATGCAAGATGGGAGGCGATCCGACTTAACCTTAACGACTCGGGCGCGCCGTCCGATCTGCGACGCGAACATCCCGAGCCAAGAGGAATTACGGTTACTGGTACAGCCGGGGATTTGCACCCCGATTCTCCCAAACGCGCAGGAAAACCGCGCATTCGTGCGTCTCCGCACCACCATCTAGGCCATCGATTAAAACCGTCAATATGCTATCACGCAAAAGGGCCTCGCACGCAGGCGAAGCCCAAGGTAAAAGCTATTGTTTGCGATAGGAAAATGCGGTGACGGCCGCAGCCTCTAGTGCTTGCCGCCGTGACTGTTGAGCCAGATATTGCGACCCAGCATAAGCGCCAGCACCAGCGCGCTCACGTAGCCCATAAAGCCAATGACTGGGATACCAAACACAACCGGCTCGATGCGTGCGTAGTACACCACCGACGAACCGATAAACAGGCCGGCGATAACGATAGCCATCGACATGCGGTCGATAATTCCGCCCAGCTGTCGCAGCGCCTTATCGCTGCTCATGATCTGCGTGTTCACCTTAAGCTGGCCGCGCGTGAGCATGCGCGACGCCAAGCCCAGATACTCGGCCGCCTCGAGCGAGCCTTTTGCCGCGCGATAGCTGCTCGCGGCAAGATCGCGGCTCATCTCGCGCATGCGGGCGTAGGTGCTCTTCTCGTTTTTGATGTGCGTCTGGATGATCTGGATCATGTTGACGTTGGGCATGTACTCGGTCAACAGGCCCTCGAGCGTCACCATGCCGCGGGCGAACATCGTCACCACGCTCGGCAGCTCAACGTCATTTTTGCGCGCGAGGTTTAACAGCGAAGTCAAAAACTCGCCGATATCCAGGTCTTTAAGGTCGAGCCCGGCAAAGTCGGCAACAATAAAGTCCAAGTCGGACAAAAAGGCCGAATGGTCAAGCTCGGCCGAATCGCCGCGCGTCACGGCAAAGCGCATGAGCGAATCCTTGAGCTTGGGCACGTCACCCTCGGCCACGGCGAAAATCATGTCTTTGACGATACCGCGGTCATGGCTCGACATACGTCCGACCATACCCAAGTCGATAAAGTAGACAATACCGTCCTTGAGGATGATGTTTCCCGCATGCGGGTCGGCATGGAAAAAGCCGTCGTCGAGCACCTGCGTCGAGTAGTCCTCGACAATCGCGGCACCGATCTTTTCCAAGTCATAGCCCTCGACCACCAAGCGTTCAGGATCGGCGATCGAAATGCCGTCGACGTAGTCCATAACCACCACGTGCTCGGTGCACAGGTCCAGATAGGATTTAGGGCACGTCACGCCATGAACGCTCTTATGGAACTCGTAGAAGTCGTTGAGGTTTTTGGCCTCGGCCAAAAAGTTGGTCTCCTCGCGAAACGAGGTCCACAGCTCCTCGACTACGCCGTGCAGGTCAACGAATTGATCGGTGTTGACGAACTTGGAAACGATACGCACCACCGAGCGAATGATGTCGATGTCCTGAGCCATCACCTGCTGCGCGCCGGGGCGCTGCACCTTAACGGCCACGTCCTCGCCGGTCACCAGGCGGGCGCGGTGCACCTGCGCGAGCGATGCGCTACCAAGCGGATTGGGGTCGATCGCGTCGAACATCTCCCCCAGGCGCAGGCCGTATTCCTCTTCCAAGCAGCGAAGCACTACCTCGTACGGCACCGGCTCCACGTCGGAGCGCAGACGACGCAGCTCGTCGCAAAAGCGTTGCGGCAGAATCTCGGACCGGTTGGCCAGAATCTGCCCCATCTTGACGAACATGGGGCCGAGTTCCTCGAGCAGGCGGCGCAAACGAACCGGCGTGAGGTTATCCCACACGCGGTACTTTTTGACCAGGCGAACAATCTGCCCGATGCGTTCGCGACGACCCGCCGGCGTGAGCTGGTATTCCTCGTCCGGCGCCATCGCGTCGGGCTCCTCGGGGACCATATCGACAGCGCGCGGCTTTTTGCGAGCGCCCGAGACGGCGGCATCGACCTCGTCGACAACCGCCGCCTCGTCACCCAAGGGATCTAGATTGTTGTAATCGGTGGTGGAATCTGCCATCTGCGCTGCTACTCGGCCTCTTCGGTATCCTTCGCATCGTCGGGCTCAACGGACTCGACGGGCACCGAGGTCACGTTGTCCTCGACCGAATCGACGATGTCGCGCACATGGGCCAGGAAGGCCGTGCGCTCGGGGGCGGTCATGACGCGGACGCGGGCCAGGATAAGCTCGTCGAGCACGCGCTGTGCCGCGGTCTCGCCCTGCATGCCCAGGCGCTCGGTCAGGTCGGAGATGGTGCCGCCGGCCTGCTCGAACATGTCGGATACACTGCGGGCGATATCGGGGGTGCCGGCATCCTTGCGGACCTGCTCACCCTTGGTACCGAGGTCGTCGAGAACCTTC
>CALBBA010000110.1 GCA_937926755.1 uncultured Collinsella sp. | reverse complement strand
CCCGGGCCCTCGGCCATCTCACACGCGTGCCCGATCAGACCAAAGCCCGTAATGTCAGTGCAGCCGTGAAGTTCGAGCCCCTCGGCCAGACGAATCGGCGCCTCGTTGAGGGTGCGCATCGAGTCAAACATGGCCGCGGCCGCGGCCTCGTCCTGCTCGATGAGCTCGCCCTTAATGGCCGTGGTGATAATGCCCGAGCCGATCGCCTTGGTCAGCAGTAGGACATCGCCCACGCGCGCACCGCTGTTGGCGAGCATGCGGTCGAGCGCGACAAAGCCGCTCACAGACAGGCCATACTTGGGCTCGTCGTCGTTGATGGTATGGCCGCCCGCGATAGAGCAACCCGCCTCGACGCACTTGTCGGCGCCGCCCGCCAGAATCTGACCGGCAACCTCGATGCCCAGACAACTGGGTATGCAGAGTAGGTTCATGGCATGGCTCGGCCGCCCGCCCATGGCGTAGATGTCCGACAGCGAGTTGGCCGCGGCAATCTGGCCAAACAGAAACGGGTCGTCGACCATCGGTGGAAAGAAGTCGATGGACTGCACAAGCCCCAGGTTCTCCCCTACGCGGAAGACGCTCGCATCGTCAGAGGTATCGAACCCCACGAGCAAGTTGTCGTTATGCACATTTGGCAAATCGCCCAGGACCTGGGCGAGGGCTCCGGGAGCCAACTTAGCGGCTCAACCGCTCGCGGCAGTCATAGACGTGAGCTTAATCTGATCGTCAGCCATCGATACCTCCTCTCATCGGTCAATCATTTCCTCCCAGTATACGCATGAATGCAGGCCCACGGCCGATGCATTAATCGAGCGCCTGTGCGCGAATCGCCGCGCCGATGGCACCGGCAAAGCGAGCCTGGGGCGAGGTGGTCACCGGCGACCCCAGCAGCTCGCCCAACCGCTCCACCACGAAGGCGTTCTCGCACAGGCCACCGGTCAGGTAGTACGGGGCGCCCGCGGCCTGCCCGGCCATGGTCGCCACGCGCGAGACCACGCTGTCGATCACGCCACGTGCGATGTTCTCGCGCGGCTCACCGCGACCGATCAGGCTGATGACCTCGCTTTCGGCAAACACCGTGCACATGCTGCTGATCTTGGTGGGCTCACCGGAACGCGCAAGGTCGGCCATCTGCTGTTGGGAAATACCCAGACGGTCGGCCATGATCTCCAAAAAGCGCCCCGTACCGGCAGCGCACTTGTCGTTCATGGCGAACTTGGCCACGCGGCCACTTTTAAGCTGAATGACCTTGGTGTCCTGGCCGCCCACGTCAATCACCGTGCCGTGATCGCCAAACAGGCGCACGGCACCGGTGCCGTGGCAGGTGATCTCGGTCACGACCTTGTGCGCATAGGGCACGGCGACACGGCCGTAGCCGGTCGCGATCACGCGCACGTCGTCGGCAGCCACGTCATAGTCGGCTGAAGCGAGCTCGCCGCGCAAGCGCTCGGCCGCATCGACCGACGAATACCCCGTCGGCATGACGCAGGTCCACGCAATGGCGCCGTCCGTCTCCACCACTGCAGCCTTCGCGGCCGTCGAGCCTATGTCGATACCAATGCCAACCACGGCATCCTCCTTCTATGCGGCAAAGCAACTATCCCTTTGCCGCATTTGTCCTACAGGGTTTCGATAAAGGCGGCGATGCGGGTCTCGATCTGGCCCATGTCGCCGTTGCTGTAGTCGGTCTCGATCTTCATATACGGAATACCCGCACCCTCGACGGCCTCCTGCATGCGCGCGCTCTCAACGTTGAAGGTGTGGCACGCCTGGAGCACGCTCTCTACCACGCCATCGACATGGTACTTCTCGCACATGGTCAGCGTGTTCTCCATGCGGCCGTCGTTAGGCGTCATGACCGAGCAGTTGATATCCAGGTAGCGGTCGGCGATCGCACGCAGGATGTCGGGCGCATCCGGGTCGACCATCATGGCCGCCGTGCGCTCACCCGAGCAGTCATCCATACACACGACCACGCCGCCGGTGGACTCGATGGGGCGACCG
>CALBBA010000109.1 GCA_937926755.1 uncultured Collinsella sp. | reverse complement strand
GGAGATGGTTGAGCTTGTCGCCCAGATCGTCGACGCCCGTCAGAACCTGAAGGAGACTCAGACCGCCGGTCTTGTACTCACCGGCAACATAGCTCGAAAGCTTTGCCTGACCTTCGGCAATCTCTTGCTGCTTTTGCGTGATCTCGCCTGCAGTCTGATCAAGCTCCTGCGTCTGTGCGGAGAGTTCTTCATGAATTTGCTGGGTTTGGGTGCCAATCTGCTCGAGTTTAGTTCGAGCAGCGGCAAGGTCGGATGCGGTATCGGCGTAAGCCGGAGCCACGAGGCCCAGGCCCAAAACACAAGCGAGGGTTGCCGTAGCAGCGCAGCGTGCCATGTTTTTGTGCGTATTTGCTGTGCGCATGTAGCTTCCTTTCCGGTATCTAAGGGTAGCGGCTAGTCAACCGTTACCAGGCTAAAGAGCTCAACGTCCTCGTTAGAAGGCGTGAGCTTCTTGCGCGGGTTGAGAAACGCAAGCTCAAGGATACAACCGTAGCCCACAAGCTTTGCGCCCATATCTCGCACCAGTTTACCTGTTGCCTCGACGGTTCCACCCGTCGCGACCAAGTCGTCCAGAATCAACACGGTATCTTTAGAGCTGATGGCATCGGCGTGGATCTCGATAGAATCCGTTCCATACTCGAGCTCGTAGCTCTCGCTTACCGTCTTGCGCGGCAGTTTGCCCGGCTTACGTGCGGGAACAAAGCCGGCACCCAGGGCGACGGCCACGGGCACACCGACCATAAAGCCGCGGGCCTCGGGTCCTACGACCTTGGTAATGCCCATGTCGGCAAAATGCTCGGCCAGGGCATCCACCATGGCCTTCAGAGCCTCGGGGTTGCCAAAGAGCGGTGTGATGTCCTTAAAGACGACTCCGGGCTCGGGATAGTCGGGGATATCGACGATATGAGATTCGAAGTCGTACATGGCGTGACCTTTCATGGATTGCCGGGTGAACGGCGGTTATTTGCCCGTGTTAGCAGACGAGCTATGCGAGGGGACGACGACCTTGGACGGCTGCACGAGCGACTCGTCGTGCGCGGCAACCGCGGGGACGCTTGTCGCATCGCTTTTAGCCTTGGTGGATTCGGAACGCGCGATCTCCTCATCGAGGGCATCGATGTCAGCGTCCTCGACCACTGCGTTGAGCGACTCAAAGACACGGTTCTTAAGGAGCGCGGTATGCACACCCTCGGTGAGGTCGTGCAGCTTCTTAAAAGCGCGCTCGAGCTTGGCGTCGCGCTCGTCATCGGAGGTATCCATGCCGAGCATGCTCACGAGAACCTGCTCAAACATCGAAGACTCGCGGTTTGCCGACGATACGTACTGTCGCAGGTTACGCGGCTCAATGTGGAAGCGCGACAGCTCCGAGCAGTAACGGATAATCGGGAAATCTCGGCCATCCACGAGCTCTCGGTTCTGCGGGCTCTTGATGATGCGGATAAGATCGTTCTCGGCAAGGGAGCGGATAAACGAAATCTCAACACCGAGCATGTCGGGAATGGTCTCGATGGGATGCAGCTTTTGTTTGGTCTCCTTGGGCTCTGTCTTAAGCGGAACATCGGACAGCAGACCCACCTCGTAAGCCAAAGTGGACAGGTCCGTTGCGTTTTCCAAGCGCTGTTTAATGACGTTGAGCGGCATGTAGCGGGTCTTCTGCAGGTGCAGGATGACCTCGAGACGATCAACGTCTTCCTTGGAGTACTGACGGTATCCCTTAGGCGTACGATGAGGGGTAATGAGCCCCTCATCCTCTAGAAATCTAATTTTTGAGTTCGAAAGATCGGGGTATGCGCCTCGAAGTAGGTTGACGACTTGGCCGATACTCAGATAGTTGCGTTCGGCCATGCCCTACTCACCGGTTTCGATGCGCTCCGGCGTGCTCTCGTGGTAGATGAGCGTAAACGTACCGCTCCGGACGGATCAACCATCGCGCCGCCGGGCCGCATTGACGATGGCACCGTCGACCCAGGTGCCATTGAGCGAGCCCAAGTCCTCGATGCGAGCCTGGAGCCCCTCACGAATAATGCGCGCGTGGCTGCGCGAAACGGTCATGTCATTGAGGAAGATGCCGTTCGCAGGATCGCGGCCGATGGTGGTCACGTCGTCCTCGAGCTCAAAGGCGGCACCAGTCTGCGGACCCTTGACGATGGACAGAACGGGGGCGGTGATGCGCACGTTGGCCATGAGGTCGGGAACGGTGACGTCGCTTGAAGGCACGCGGAATACGCAGGTAGCGTCAGCAGTCTTATCATTCTGAGGCATATTGTTAACCATGTTGTCCATGACAACCCCTAACATAACGCGGACATGCCGCAAAGAATGAACCGTACGTAATCATACCCCAATGAATCAGTCTTCGATTTCGGGGTTAAGAAAGTCGATGTCCTCGTCCTCGGGATGTGCGACGGCCTGTTTAATGGCCGCTCCGCCCTTAATGGAGTAGATGACAGCGGTGAGCATGGAGAAGATTACGCCGCCGTACACAAAGAAGATGCCGAGGGGCACCGAGCTTCCGTTGAGACCCGGGAAGGCTGTGAGCGTGGAGGGCAGCAGATGCCATCCGTCCACGATGGGAAAGCCGAGCAACATGAGCGAGAAGCCGGTCATGAGCAGCGCGGTGGCAATCTTGCCGGGGAAGACGACGTCAATGGGACGACGGTGGTAATGGCGAACGATAAGCGTGCCGATGCCCAGATAGATGTCGCGGCCAATAATGAGCACGCAAACCCAGATGGGCAGCTCTCCGCGGACAACCAGCCCCAGTACGCCGGTGAACAGCAAGGCCCGGTCGCAGATGGGGTCCATGATCTTGCCGAGCCATGAGACAGTCTTGGTCATGCGGGCAATCTGGCCGTCCATCCAGTCGGTGGAGGCGGCGATGGCATAGATCACGATGGCGATAACGCGATTGTTGTCCGTCACAAACAGGTACAGAAATACCAGGGTGAGGATCAGGCGCGTAAAGGTAATGAAATTGGAGATCGTAAAGATCTTATTCGACGGGTAATCGGAAGTGCCGATAAGCTCCTTTTTGATCTTCTTTTTGATGCCCACAGGACTCCCCCGCTGGTTAACGACAAAACTTTCGATACTATACCCGTTCCGGCGATGTCTATCCAGCGTAAGCATAGAGAGTCCAGACATATGGAGGATGCTACTGGGTTGTGCGGGATTCTGCATTTGTGTACATCAGCCTCCAAATATGACATTTTTCGCCATCTTTGATGGCTGATGTACACGTTTTGATTCGGTGATTACATCGATCGGGAAAGTTGTTGCCTTAAGCAAATTAATCATGATGTGCGGGTCGAGAAGGGTTGGCGCCAAAAGAGCCCAACGGCCGTTACGGCTTCGTTAGAAACGCGCCCCACCATGGATGGTGAACCCGAAAGGTAAGGCGCGCGGGCACGGTGGCTCGGCCCGCGCGCCCGGAAGAGAAAGGATAAACCCATGGGTTACATGCTCGAGACGCGCGGGCTCACCAAGCGCTTCGGCCGCGGCGACCAGGCGCAGGACGCCGTGGCCGACGTGAGCCTTCATATCCGCGAGGGCGAGGTGTACGGGCTGCTCGGTCCCAACGGCGCCGGCAAGTCGACAACGCTCAAGATGATCTGCGGGATGCTGCGGCCGACGGCCGGGGAGATCCTCTTTGCCGGGCACGCCTGGCGCCGCGAGGACCTCTACGCAATCGGCAGCCTCATCGAGGAGGCGCCGCTCTACCCCAACCTCACCGCGCGCGAGAACCTGCGCGTGCGCACCACGCTGCTGGGCCTTCCCGAGAGCCGCATAGATGAGGTGCTCGCCGCCGTGGACCTCGCGGACACCGGGAAGAAGCGCGCCGGGCGCTTCTCGATGGGCATGCGGCAGCGCCTGGGGCTCGCGCTGGCGCTGATCGCCCGGCCACGCCTGCTCGTGCTCGACGAGCCCACCAACGGCCTCGACCCCATCGGCATCGAGGAGCTGCGCGACCAGATCCGCGGCTTCGCGGCGGCGGGCACGACGGTGATCGTCTCGAGCCACATCCTCTCCGAGGTGCAGCAGATGGCGGACACCATCGGCATCATCTGCGGGGGGCGCCTCGCCTACGAGGATGCGCTTCGGTCCGGGCAGGACCTCGAGGAACTCTTCATGAGCGTCTGCCGGGAGGGGCGACGAGCGCGCGGGGAGGTGGCGGCATGACGGGCGAGAAAGGCGGCCTGCTCGCGGGCCTGCGCGCCGAGGCCCTGAAGTCGCGCCACGCGGCACCGGTTCGCCTGGCCGTGCTCATGGCGCTGCCGATGCCGCTGCTCGGCGCGATGCCCTACCGGGGCGTGCAGATCTTCAGCGCGTGGAACTACTGGTACGCGCTCTTCCTGCCCGTGGCTCTCTCGCTCGTGGTGGCGTGCGTCGCGCGGGCGGATGCGCGCACGCGGATGCGGGGGCTTTTGGGCCTGGGCTTCCCGCTTAGGCGCGCCTGGTGGGCCAAGGCGCTCTGGTGCCTCGCGCTCTGCACGCTCTCGAACCTCGTGGTCTTCGGCATCTACCTCGCGGGATCGGCGTTCTCCTCGCAGGGCCTCACGGTCGCGGGCACGCTCACGATGCTCCTCTGCGCGCTCGTTAACACGGTGACCGCGGCGTGGATGATCCCCGCAGGGCTCTTCCTCACGGCGCGGCTCGGCATGCTCGCGGGCATCTTCTGCCCGCTCGCCGCGCAGCTCGTGGGTGGGTTCGCCTGGTCGCTGATGCCGCTGCCGCAGCTCTTTCCGCCGTCGGCGAGCATGGTCATCCCCACGAGCTTCATCCCCGTGCTGCCGAGCGGCGAGCCACTCGCGGCGGACATGGCGCTCGGCGGGGCGCTCGCGGCGGACGGCATGCTCACACTGGCGGGCCTTGCGGTCTGCGCGCTCGCGTTCGCCGCGCTCACGGCGGCGGGCGCGGCCTGGTTCGCGCGCTCCGAGGAGAGGTGATGGCCGTGACACGACTCTCCGACCCGACGCCGCGCATGACTCTCCCGCGGGCCCTGCTCTCCGAGGCCCTGCGCCTGGCGCGCTCCCCGCTCACGGCGGTGCACCTCGTCTGCGGCCTGGCAGCCGGTCTTGCCTGCGGCGAGTACTTCTCCGTAGCCCGATGGGACCCGGCGCTGGGCGCGGACGCCTACGCCCAGTTCCTCGGCGCCCTCATGCCGCTCATGTCCGCCATCGTCTGCGGGCTCGCCGTGGACGAGGAGCGCGCTGCCGGGCGCCTCGCCAACCTCACGGCGGTCCCCTCGCGCGGGCGCGCCGTCGCGGCGAAGCTGCTCGCCCTTGCGGCGCTCGGCGCGGGCGCGCTGGCCGTGGCGCTCGGCGTGTTCGGGGCCGTGCTCGCCGTCGCCGGGCGCCTGCCGCTCGGGCCCGCTCCGCTTGCGGCCGCCTGGGCGGGCATCGTGCTGGGCAGCCTGCCCCTCTACGCGCTGGGGCTCGGCGTGGCCCTGCGCCTCGGCCGCAACGCCGCCATCGGCGGCGGCGCTGCGGGTATGCTCCTCGCGTTCTTCTCGGTGGGCGGACTTGCGCACGGCCTCATGACCGGCGAGCTCACCGGTGCCCTGGCGACGCCCCTGGGCTGGGTGCCGCTCGCCTGGCCCGCGCGCCTGGGGTCGCTCGGGGTGGAGGCCTTCATCGACGCCGCACGCGCGGCGGGCCCTCTCCTTACGACTGCGCTCGCCAGCCTCGTGCTCACCCTGGCAGCCGACGCCGTCCTTCTCGCCTGGTTCTGCCGCTTCGAGGACGGGAGGGCAGATGCGTAGGGTGCCGCTCGCAGCCATGCTCGCCATTCTCTCCGCAGCGCTCGTCCTGGGTGGGAATGCCCTGCTCGACGCCGGCTGGGGGTCGGCGCTGCGCTCGATTGCCGACCGCGTGCTGCCCAACCCTGAGATCGCCATGTGGGCGCCCGCGCCCGAGCCCGGCAGTCACGCGAGCTCCTACGCCGACGCCACCGGGGCGGGGGCAAACTACGTCTACCTGGTGGACGCAGCGGACGACAGAGGCAATGTCCGAGAGCTCCAGCTCATCTTCTTCGGACGGGAGTCGAACGGCGAGGGCTGGCTCGAGATCGAGGCGCGCGGCGGCTCGGGCGTGCGCTACCGCGCGTGCGATGCGGCCGAGGCGCCCGCGGCTGCGCGCGAGGCTCTGGACCGCTGAGCGCGGCGCTAGTACAATTCCGACGGAAGTTTCAGGAGGTCAACATGGCGAGGATACTGGCAGTGGATGATGAACGGGCGATCCTCGACGCGCTCGCGCGCGTCCTCGGCCGCGACGGCCATGAGGTCGTCAGGGCGGCGGACCCGACGGCGGTCCCGGGGATGGACCTCTCGCGCTTCGACCTCGTGCTCTGCGACGTCATGATGCCGGGGCTCGACGGCTTCGAGCTCGTGCGGCAGATCCGCCCGGACTTCGACGGGCCCATCGTCTTCCTGACCGCGCGCGTGGCCGAGGAGGACGCCGTGGCCGGCTACGGCCTGGGCGCCGACGACTACGTCCGCAAGCCCTTCGGGGCCGCGGAGCTGCGCGCCAAGGTCGCGGCCCATCTACGCCGTGAGCGCCGGCCGCGCTCGCACGCCCTCTCCTTCGGGGAGGTGCGGATCGACCTCAGGGCGCGCGGCCTCGCCGTGGGCGGCGAGGCCGTGCCGCTCACGCCCACCGAGTACGCCATCTGCGAGTACCTCGCCCGCCACCCCGGGCAGGTCATGAGCCGCGCTCAGATACGCGAGGCGGTGCTCGGCTGGGAGAGCGACGCCGACGACGCGGCCATATCCATGCAAGTCAGCCGCGCCCGGAGGAAACTCTCCGAGGCCGGCGCCGATCCGATCGCGACCGTCTGGGGGATGGGGTACAAGTGGCAGCTCTGAGGACCGGGGCGCGAGGTCGCGGGGGCATGCCGCTCTCCTTCGTCATCGCGCGCTACTTCGCCTACGCGTTCGCGGCAGTCGCCACGGCGTGGCTCGCCTCGTTCATGGCGCTCTCCACGGCGATCAACGCGGGCTTCGTCTACGAGGCGAGCTGGGGGCCGGCCAATGCGCGCGAGGTCGCGGAGGGCTTGGCACGCGACGGCGTCTGCGGGGAGCAGGACGTGCCGACGGCGTACCGCTACCTCATCCTGAACAAGGACGGATACGTGCTGATGACAGACCTCGAGGGCACGCGACTCGAGGACGCGACGGAAATGGCCCGTGCGGCACTCGCCGCGGATCCGGGCACAGTGGAGATCGAGGGCGGGGGCTCGGGCCTCACCTACGCCGCGTTCCCGCTCAAGGGCGGCGGGGCCTGCGCACTCGTCAGCGAGTACCTGCCGCAGTGGGTCTCGCGCGACCTCGCCGGCCTGCTTCCCAACCCGCAGAACCTCATGCTCGTCGGCGCCGCGGCGGGAAGCGCGCTCGCGCTCGCGCTCGTGGCGCGCCGCGCGAGCCGCGTGATCTCGCGCAAGATGGCGCCGCTCGCGGAGGCGGCGGGGCGCGTCGGCGCGGGGGAGCTCGACTTCGCGGTCGGCAGCACCAACGTGCGCGAGGTGAACGACGTCCTCGCCGCGATGGACGCCATGCGGGCCTCCCTCGCCGAGTCGCTCGAGGCCCGCTGGGCCGCGGAGCGGGGGCAGCGCGAGCAGGTGGCGTCGCTCGCCCACGACCTCAAGACGCCGCTCACCGTGCTGCGCGCCAACGCCGACTTCGTGGCGGAGGAGCTGGAAGACGAGAAAGACGCCGACCTCGCGGCCGCCGCGCGCGACATAGCCGGCAGTGTCGAAAGGCTCGACGGCTACGTGCGCCTGCTCATCGAGGCCTCGCGCGGGTCCGGCGGGGCGGAGAGGGCCCCCATGCGGCCGGCCGAGCTCTGCGAGCAGGTCCTCGCCGAGGCCGCCCAGATCGCCCGGGCGCGAGGCGTGACGCTCGACGCGGCCACGGGCCCCGCTGTCGCGGGCGCGCCCGAGGCCCCGCTCGACCGAACCGCTCTGGCGCGAGCCTCCGCGAACCTCGTGGCCAACGCCGCCGAGCACGCGCGCTCGCGCGTGGCGGTCTCCTGCGACGTCGAGGGCGGCCACCTCGTCATCGAGGTGGCCGACGACGGACCGGGCTTCTCTCCCGCCGCCCTCGAACGCGGCTGTGAGCGCCTCTTCACAGACGACTCCTCCCGCTCCTCGCGCGACGGAGGCCGCCACTACGGGCTCGGCCTCCACGTCGCCTCCGAGGCCGCGAGCGCCCACGGGGGCTCCGTCTCGCTCGCCAACAGCCCCTCGGGCGGCGCGGTGGCCACCATCGCGGTCCCCCTGTGCGGGGCCTGACGAATCAGGCCCCGCACACTGGCATACCTCGCAACCAAACGCTTCCCGGATAATTCATGAGGCCGTACTCGTATTCGAGCCTGCCTATCTCTGCGGCAAGCGCCTCCGTCATGTAGAAGGTTTTCGTGCGGCCCGTCGACTTCGCCAGGCGGTCGTACCTGTTCGCGAGGTCCTCGGGGGTTCTCAGGGCTGCGGTGGCGGTTGCCATGATGCACCTCCCGGTTAGATGTAATACGTGTATTACTTTCTATCACATCACCCGAACCCCGCACCGGCGTACGGTCGTATCTGCTTTTTTACCTTACATTTTGTCAACCGGCCCATGCTCGGCTTGTTCAGCCGGATTAAATCAACTGTTAAATCAATCCAGGCCTGTAGGGGGCGGTGGAAATCTTTCGAGGACTGGGGGCGCCGTCCCTGGGTCGGCTCCTCGATGGCCGCGGCTGAATTCCCCTGCCATCGGCTGCGTGGGTTCCGGCACGGGGTTCTGGCGCTGCTCGAACTGGGCGCAAGACTCGACTGTTGGTCGTACCGGACGGCATACGTTTTGAGACCGGCAAGCTGATGCCGGCTCGAGGACAGCGGCCCGGTGCACCGGGCCGATCGATAGCGGTCTCAGGTTCACAGCGCAGCTTCTCAGGGCTCGCATATATAGGAAGACTTGATTGGCAATCGATTTTAATGAAGTCGGCAGCGCATGTCAGAGTTTTCAACAAATTTAACATGCCACCCTTTATATCCGCACGCGCGTAATTCAACTCATAAGGACCGGC
>CALBBA010000108.1 GCA_937926755.1 uncultured Collinsella sp. | reverse complement strand
TCTGCGGAAAGATAAAGCTCGCGGACTTCGGTGACCTGGAGACGGGAGAATTTATCGATGACAGCGAACGAAGTGATGAACTCTGCTTATGCTAGGCTTTTATTGCTAACCCCATGATCAACGCACCGCGACGGTTATCATGTCAAAAAGACACTGAAGTGTGAAATAGCTTAAATCTCAGTAATACAAATAATCAGCAGTTCAGGTCTTATGGGAATAATTCAATTCGCATCACGTTGCATCTAAGCGGCTGTTTATACTTGGATATAAACACTAAGGAGGCAGCAATGCTTTGGAGCTATGTTCAGCTAGATGACGGCACTCAGTTTGCCTACTCAGAAACACGAGACGACGGGACCGTTCGCGTAGCCGTCGAGCGCCCGGTTGATTTTGGTTTTGACCATGCAGAATGCTTTCTACCTGCGGTCAAATGGTTTAACGTCGAAGGATTTTCTACTGACGAACTGGATTTTTTGACCGAGTTCGTTAGATCAAACGCTCCGTTTATCTTCGAGCTTGAAGAACGGCAAAAAGCTGGACCGGCGGCATCGGCGCTGGCCCCCTGACGCTCTACTGTTGAACGGTAATTAACTCATGATTTCGCCTACCGACATATCCACTGCCGTCACCCGCGTGCTGGCTCAATACGACGTCAGCGTAGCCTATTTATTTGGTTCGTTTGCCCGAGGCGAGCAAACGCCCGATAGCGATATTGACTTGCGCCTAGTTTGCGGCAACACCATGACGTTCCGCACGCTTTACGAACTCTCCCATGAGCTCGAGAGGGAACTTGGGCGAAAGGTTGAAATCGTCACCAACCCACCAGAGCACATGCGCCCAGCATTCCGCAAAAGCATCAAGCAGGAAGAGATACGCCTTTATGTCTCAACATAAACGAAACGATGAGCTTACGGATACAACCCTACAGCCCTGTCCTCCCAAAGAACCTAACGCCGAAAGCCCAGAGGCCATCCGCGAAGGGGATGCGTTCTTTGCCAGTAGAGAACTAGGTCGTTTCGACAACTCCGCTGACCTTATCAATGCAGCTCTAAATGCCCCTGAAGTGTGAGAAAACTCTATCACCAAAGAGACGGCCGTCTTGGAGGTGCCAGATCGGCGAGGTACGTACCTCGCCATTTTTGTCCTTCGACGGATAGCGGTACTATCCAGCCTTCTGGCATAGCCCGAGAGACGACGAGCGCGACCGTGTGACTTCTGGGTTTGCCTTGCAGCTCTTCCCATTCATTTGTATGCTTGACTTTGATTTTGGTCGTAAGGCGCGACCAACGGAATCAAAAGAAAACCTGCCGAGAAGACCTTGGTCGCAGAGCACGACCAACGCAATCAAAACAATGCTCGCGGAGAAGGCGCTATCAATCGCATTGATTGGAGGCGCCTCTAATACCAAGAGATATCTACTCTGCCGGAGAGCCAGGAGCAAAGGTGGCGGTCGAACGCGCCTGATAACGGGTATCGCTCTAACGAAACCAGTACTACGCTTGGATCCAGGACCTTGTTTCCGGAAACCGCACGCGAGCAGAACTCGCCGACGAGCTGCGCCGCGGTTGCGTTGTGGACACGGGCTACCCGTCGCACGTATAAAATCAAAGCATCCACACGCCTGTCATTATCTTGATTGGAAGCCATATGGAGATCCCCAGCACCCTGTGCAGCAATGTGTACGACTTCGCGTTTTGCCCCGAGCCCTGTTACGAGCGCTTGGCCGACCTCGCCGATCCCGAGGACTGGGGTCCCTGCAACCGCATTCTCAAGAACTACCTGTCGTTTTCGTTTAGCCGTGCGGTGTTCCTGACCGAGCGCGACGTGGACCAGACCGCGCCGTCCAACCTGCCGCTGGTGTTCGACGACGACCGATGCCTGTTTAACACCGGCCTGTACACGCGCCGCTACGAGACCATCTACGGCCTGTTTGAGCCCAACACCAAGCCCGACGCGCGCCAGCGCTGGTTTTTGAAGGGCTTCTTTAAGGAGAGCGACCCCATGCTGGTCTCGTTTGAGTACCTGCCGTGCCGCGTGCGCTTTGCCGAGGACCCCTCCGAGCTTGTCTTTGACTACCGCCTTCCCATCCGCTCCAACATCGACCACATTCTGGGCGATGAGGAGAACCTGACGCGTATTCCCGCCAGTCTGATGGGGGAGGGTAACTCGTTGCTGCTGCGTCGCGCCTTTGAGGGCGCCGTCGTCGGGGCCGCCCGCCGCGCCGCCGCCAACTACACGCTCGCCGTGCCGCAGTTCTACGGCGGTCGGATCCAACTGCTGCTGCCGCTGTGCCTAACCGGCGACAAGCCCGAACTGGCGCTGACCATCCAGCGCGAGGATGGCTTCTATGCCGCGCGCACGTGCCTCACGCTCGACATGGCGTACAACAACGCGCGACTTATCTGCCGCCCCGAACT
>CALBBA010000107.1 GCA_937926755.1 uncultured Collinsella sp. | reverse complement strand
GTGCAGCAGGCCCAGGAAGCCCACGCGGAAGCCGAAACCGAGCGCCACCGACGTCTCGGGCTCCCACACCAACGACGGGTCGTTGACGTGCAGCTTATCGAGGGCGTCACGCAGGTTCTCGTAGTCCTTGTTGTCGATCGGGAACAGGCCCGTGTAGACCATGGGCTTGGCCTCGCGATAACCAGGAAGCGGCTCGGGGCAGGGGTTCGACGCCCACGTAAGGGTATCGCCCACGCGAACGGCCTCGGGGTCCTTCAGGCCCGTGACCACATATCCGACCTCGCCGACCGTCAGCGCGTCGACCGGGGTCTCGGCAGGACGCTTGACGCCCACGCCGTCGACCAAAAAGTCGCCCTTGGCTTGCATCATAAGCAGGGTATCGCCCTTTTTGATGGAACCATCGAAGACGCGCACCGTAGCCACCACACCGCGATACTCGTCAAAGTACGAATCCAAAATGAGCGCCTTGAGCGGCGCGTTCGCATCGCCCTTGGGCGGAGAGATCAAAAAGACAATGGACTCCAGCAGATCATGGATGCCCTCGCCGGTCTTGCCCGAGACGCACACGGCATCATCGGCAGGGATCGCCAGGTCATCCTCGATCTCGGTCTTAACCTCATCGGGGTGTGCCGAGGGCAGGTCGATCTTGTTGATGGCCGGCACAATGTCCAGATTGGCGTTCATGGCGAGCGTCGCGTTGGAGACGGTCTGCGCCTCGACACCCTGGGTGGCATCGACGACGAGCACCGCGCCCTCGCAGGCGGCCAGAGAACGCGAGACCTCGTAGGTAAAGTCAACGTGGCCCGGCGTATCGATCAGATTGAACTGATACGTCTCACCATCGTCGGCGTCATAGGAAACGCGGACGGCATTGGACTTGATCGTAATGCCGCGCTCGCGCTCGATATCCATGGTGTCGAGCAGCTGCGACTCCATGTCGCGTTCGTCGACGGTATGGGTGAGCTCGAGGATGCGGTCGCTGATCGTGGACTTGCCATGGTCGATATGCGCAACGATCGAGAAGTTGCGGATGTGGGAAATGTCAATTGAAGTATTCATGCGGACTATCTTACCCGAGCGGTACAAAAAATGGAGCCTGTTCCATAAAACAGGCTCCATTTATGCGCGTAATCTGTGTGGTGTGAAATTTACAACTTAGGCGTTGATGCTGTTCACGAGCTTGGCAAGACCGGACTTGCGGTTAGCAGCCTGGTTCTTGTGGATAACATGCTTGGCGGCAGCCATGTCGAGACGCTTGGTGACGGTCTTGAGGGCAGCCTGGGCCTTCTCGGCGTCGCCCTCGGCGACGGCGGACTGGACGTGCTTGGTCAGCGTCTTGAGCTCGGACTTGACAGCCTTGTTACGCATGCGAGCTGCCTCATTGGTGCGGATACGCTTCTTCTGAGACTTGATGTTTGCCACTTCTGGAGTTCCTTTCGAGTTCCTTGCAAAAAATGTATGACACCTCTGAGACACGGTGAGGTCATGCAAGCGCCTACTATAGCACGCTCCCTCTCAAAGGGATAGAACGAATTTGTCAAATAGGCAGGTATCATCACGATTTTCTCAAGATGTTCGTAATCCAGAGCAAAAACGCGGTCTGAGAATCGGCCGAACCCTTCAGCGCGAGCTCCACATCGACCGCACCCTCGAGCGCTGCGACGAGCTCTGCCATCGAAAAGCGACGTGCCCAAGTCAGGTGATTCTTGACCTGCCAGGACTGGAGCTTGAGCGTTGCGGCCAGCTCGCGACCCTGCCCACGCGCGTCGAGCGCCTTGGCGACGATAAGCTCGCGAATGCGACCGCACAGCAATGTGTAAGTCCACACGTAGCTCTTGGCGGGCAGTAGATTGAAGAGCTCGAGCGAGCGTCGCATGTCACGGGCCGAGACCGCATTGAGAAAGTCCCAGGGTTGAACCTCGGCCGTACGCACAATCCAGCGCTCAACGTCGGCAAGCTCAATCTGGGGCGCCTCGACCATCTGGGCAAGCTTAGCCAAGTCGTTATCGAGCATGCGAGTGTTTTCACCCGAACGCGAGACGAGCTCCTCGGCGGCCGCCGTCGAGATCGACTTGCCGTGCTGCGTCGCCATCTGCTGCACGCGGCGCGGTAGCTCCCAGCGCTTGGTGCCGGAGCAATCGATCACGGCCTTCTTGTCGATCTTGGCGATTGCCTTATACAGGCGCGTATTCTTGGCAAGTGAGTCGGCGATGATGAGGCAGACCGTTGTGGGGCTGGGACTCGCCAGATACCCAACGAGCGGCTCCGAGACCGCCTTGGCGAGCTTTGAGCATCCATCAAGGATTACCAAGCGAAACTCGCTGCCCATCGGAAAGGTGTTAAGCGATCCGATAATCGACTCGATATCGGGGTCCTTGGTCATGTCGCGCTCGTCGAGGTTGAACTCGACCATACCCGACTTTTCCAGACGCGCTTTCATACGCGAGACGGCGTGATCGCGCTTGACTCCGTCGGTACCGACGATCAGATATGCCGGCAGCAGACCGGTTTCGGACATTGCGCTCCCCTCCCGCAGGCCTTCGTATTCGCTCCGTGCCATTCTAGCCCAGGGGCCCACCACACGCCAACGACGTCGTCACGGTCGCTGGCATCGCATCGCAAAGCCATTCGCAGTCGGCGTGACGGTAATGTCGCCGCGTTCGATAGTGCACGCGAACACGCCGCCCGCTTCCTTAACGGCATCGATGCAGGCGTCGGACGGATGGCCGTATCGATTCCCCTCGCCCGCGCTCGCGAGGGAAAGCTCGGGCTTCAGGACGTCCAGCAACTCACCATCGACTGAAACCTTGGAGCCGTGATGCCCAAGTTTAAGGACATCGATATCCCCCACCTCCTGCACGAATTCCCGTTCTTGGTCGAGCTCGGCATCGCCGGTGAGGAGCATACGCAGGCCCTTGCCTTCCTGAATATAAGAGAGCAGCAGGACAAGCGAGTCCTCATTTCCCTCGCCATCCACGAACTCGAATGGCCACATCACGCGAGCGCAAAATAAGCCGATGTCGACCGTATCCCCACGGCGCACCTGCCGATACTCCACGCCAGGTCGGTTCAACACCTCGGCAGGAGCATCCTCCAGCGCATCAGCCGCCACGGCAATCGTTCCGACCGAAAACTGTTCGAGCACGGCAGGCAGACCACCCCAGTGGTCCTCATCCCAATGCGTCACAAAGACGGCATCGATATGGTGCACGTTATTGCGGACCAACGCCGCCACCATGCGCTCGTCGAGCCCGCAGTCGACGAGTGCTACTGCGCCGCCCTGGCGGATAAGAATCGCATCGGCCTGGCCCACATCGAGCACCGTCACCGAAGGCGGAGCGAATCGATCCCAGTAGACGTACGGAATCGCAGCCAAGAGCATCAGGCATGCAAGCCCCGCCGCCATAGGACGTGCACGGGGACGCGGCCACCGGACAAGCAGAACCGCCAGCAAACACGGCACTAGGTAAATCCACATGCTATCGGGCGGCACGCTCACGGATGCACCCGGCACGGCGGCAAACAGCTGCTCGAAAAACAGCGCGCAACGGGCGGCAATCATGGGCACAACGAGCGCCCAAGTCCGCAACGGTCCCACGAGCGAAAAGGGAACCAGCACGATGGACAAAGCAAGCAGTACGCTCACCACCGGACCGATGACCGCATTTGCCAACGGAGCAATGAGCGAGAACGTACCGAATGCAGGAATGGTAATGGGAAGTGTCGCCAGTTGCGAGCACAGCGTGACGGAAAGCATGCTGGCAACGCCCGATGGCACACCCAGTTCACCCAAAGCGTAGGTCGCATAGGGGCAAAAGCACAGAATGGCTAAGACGCTGGCACATGAAAGCTGAAAGCCCATCTCGAACAGCACCGTCGGCCGCAGTAGCACAAAGATGGACATGGTTACGAAGAGTGCCGATGCGCCGTGCCGGCGACGCCCCGCGCCGTTTACGACAAGCGTCGCGAACACCATGCAGCACGCGCGCACGGCCGAGGGAGACGCGCCCGTAAAGGCAGCGTAGCCAACAAGCGTTATCGCCAATATCGCCCGCTGAAGACCACGTGAGCACCGAGTCTTTTGCAATACACCCTCGATTACAAACCCCACGATAGCCAAATGGCTGCCCGAGACGGCGATGAGATGCGCCGTCCCCGTCACCGAAAACCAATCGCCCGCCGGCTGAGCGCGCAGCTCGGACGAACGTCCGCAGACAACGCCGGCAATGAGCGAGCGCGCCGGATCGGTCGCGGGAGCAATGGCGGCAAGCAGCTCATTTCGCAGCCGAAGCAACGGTCCCGGAGAACCTTCATCGACCGACACGATCCGGACAGCCTTAACCTTACGCAGCTCACCCCGAAGCACGCGCGAACGCCCATATGAATCGTTCTCGAAGCGTGAAATGCGACCGATAACACGCACGTGTGCCCCGACCTTGAGCTCACGATCACACGATAGGCGAATCGTTGCCAAGTTCTTGCCGTCCGCGCGTGCCTCGCAGGTATAGAAATACATGTCGTCGTTTATTGATGGGTCACCCTGCACGACAAACTCGAGACTGCTTGCCGCTCGACCGTCGAGCGTCTTCGCGGCACTGAGCACACCCACGGCCCACCACGCCGAGACGACCGCACCCGCTACGAGGCCGACGGACGCGGCATACAGCCACCGCTTCAAAGGGACAAGCCGCGCACAAGATTGAGCCAGCACAACGAATACCGCCGCCGCAACGGGAATGGCCCATAGCGGCCAGACCGCCGTCGCCCGCTCCGTCAGCAGCGCATCAGCGGCCATGTTGAGCACCAAGGCGCAGCTCATGCACAGGCCGGCACACAGGGCCATCGTCCACGGAATCAGGGGTCGCGGAGGCATCACGTGCTCGCGCTCGGTCGCACTCATACGCAGATGCAATCTTTGATTTTGGCAAGCTTCTTCTCGCCGATTCCCGACACACGCATCAGATCGTCAACCGAGGCAAAAGCACCGTTCTTTGTCCGCTCATCGATAATCGACTGTGCCATGGAGGGGCCGATACCCGAGAGCGTCTGCAGCTCTGCCGCGCTTGCCGTATTGATGTTTACTAGGCCTGTGGCGCCACTCACGCCCGATGATGCGGAAGCCTCACCATCAACGCCGGCTTCCGCAATGGACGCCTGCTGCTCCCCTACCGTTGGAACGTGAATTTTTTGTCCATCAGCGACCTTGGATGCACGATTAAGCCCCGTAACGTCTGCCTCGGGCGCCAACCCGCCGGCAGCATCAATCGCCTGAGCCACCCGCGCCCCGTCTTTGAGGCGATATACACCGGGCGACACAACGGCGCCATCAACATCGACATAAACCTCTGCCGCGGCAGATGCCTTAGACGAAGAGCCTTCGGATGTCTTTCCGCTCGAGGCATCGCCGGATCCCGGATCCACCAACGAACCCGAACCATCAGTGCGCTCAAACGACACACCGCCGGCACCGCCGCCAAGGTTCGCCATCGCCAGTCCACTCGCCATCGCAATGACGACCAGTATCGTCATCACCACTGCCTTATGACCGAGCAGTTTGCCCGCCCAACGATCCATCTTTTTGACTCGTTCGTGCTGTTCGCGCTGCGCCATAGCAAAACCTCCCAACACCATCGTGTCAGGAAAGGAGCTCCACAACAGCCACGCCCCAAAACCGGTTTTTGCGGTCAAACCAAAAGCTGACCAAAACCTTGCGAAATAATGTCCATTTATTCAGGCACACGTCGACAAATGAACACTTAGTCGCAAAATGCCCAGATAGCAAAAGACCGACGATGCAGGCGCATCGTCGGTCTATGCACAAATTTACTCGTGATCTTGGTAAATCTCACGCGGAGCAAGCTCCGAATGTTTGCGTTTTAAGGTCTTGGGGGCCTTATACGTGTTGCTCTCGAAGTCGATGTACTCGGTCTGTTTGAGCAGGCGCTCGATCATCTCCTCGTGATCGAACAACTCCCAGGCCTCATGCACGGCATCGAGTTTAGCGTGCGTCTCGGGACGGCGCGGCATAAATAGCGTGCAGCAGTCGGGAGCGGCCTCAGTCGAGATATCGAACGTGCCGATCTCCTCGGCGCGCGCGATGATCTCCTGCTTGTCCGAACCGATGAGAGGACGGAACACGGGGATCTTCACGGCCTCGTTGACGGCCATGATGTTCTCAAGCGTTTGGGAGGCAACCTGCCCAAGTGATTCGCCCGTAACGATAGCCTTGGCACCCTCGATGTGTGCAATGCGCTCGGCAACCGAATACATAATGCGGCGATACATAATCACGCGCAGGTTGCTGGGACAGGTGACCGAAATCTCACGCTGGCAGTCGCCAAACGGCACCACGTACAGGCGGCCGATCTGGACACCCGGCTCAAGCGCACGGATGATGTCCTGCACCAGGTATTCACTCGTGTCGGGCGTCTGCGGACGACCGGAGAAATGCACCGGCACGCACACCGCGCCGCGACGCGCGAGCATCCAGGTCGCCACCGGAGAATCGATACCCGACGACAGAAGCGTCACGACCTTGCCGGCAGAACCCACCGGAAGGCCGCCAACGCCGCGCTCGGAGCGCGCATACACGTAGACACTACCCTGAACCACCAGAACGTGCACCATCGCGTCGGGGTCGTGCATCTGGACCTTTTTATCGGGAAACACCTCACACAGCACCTCGCCAACCTGTCGATT
>CALBBA010000106.1 GCA_937926755.1 uncultured Collinsella sp. | reverse complement strand
AGAAGCCCTCGCCGCACGAAGTGCGCAGCGAGGGCTTCTTGCATGTCCGAGGACGCGCCGGGAGGGAACTTGTTCTCTGCCCGGATAGGTAAGACAAATTACGCGACGGTGTAAACCCAGTTGTGCTTGTCCTCGACAGCACCAGACTGGATACCAGTCAGGGTCTCGCGGAGCTTCTTCATCACAGGGCCGATCTCGGTGTAGCCAGCCGGGAAGGTCACGGTCTCGTCGGCGCCATAGACCTTGTTGTCAATCTCGCCAACCGGAGAGATGACGGCAGCGGTGCCGCACAGGCCGCACTCGACAAAGGTACCGGCCTTGACCTCGGCCCACTCGACGGGGCGCTGGTCAACGGTCATGCCCAGGTCCTGAGCAACCTGAACGAGCGAACGACGGGTGATAGAGGGCAGGATGGAGTCGGTGTGCGACTGCGGAACGACGAGCGTGCCGTCCTCCTTCACGAACAGGACGTTGGCGCCACCGGTCTCCTCGACATAGGTGCGGGACTCGGAGTCGAGATACAGGTTCTCGGCATAGCCCTCGCGATGGGCCTCCATCGTGGGCTTAAGGGACATGGCGTAGTTCAGGCCGGCCTTGATGTTGCCGGTGCCGTGCGGTGCGGCACGGTCGTACTCGGAAACGCGCAGCTTGACGGGCTTGAGGCCACCCTTAAAGTACGGACCGACCGGGGTCACGAGAATGCGGAACGTGTACTCAGGAGCGGGAGCCACGCCGATCACGTCACCGGAGCCGATCATAAACGGACGCACGTACAGGGTCGCACCGGAACCGAAGGGCGGAACCCAGGCGGCGTTGGCAGAAACGACCTGCTTGACGGCTTCAACGAACTTGTCCTTGGGGAACGGGGGCATCTCGAGGCGCTGCGCAGAGTTGTACATACGCTCGGCGTTCATGTCGGGACGGAAGCAGACGATGCTGCCGTCCTCGGCGGTGTAGGCCTTCAGGCCCTCAAAGACCTCCTGGCAGTAATGGAAGATGCCGCCGCACTCGGAGACATGCAGGGTGTGGTCGGTGGTCAGGCCACCCTCGTCCCACTCGCCGTCCTTCCAATGGGCCTCGTAGCTGTAATCGGTCTTCATGTAGCCAAAGCCGAGGCTACCCCAATCGATATCCTTCTTCTCGACAGTCATATGTCGCTCCTTACATACACAGTTGCATACTCGCGAACCCGCACGCAAGGACCGAGGCCGACCGCGTCGCAACGTCGCACGCCCGGAGCGTAGAGCCGGACGGGACACGCGAGCAGCATCAAAGCCGATGGCACGTCGATTCGCATGCACGAGATTGTACTCCGCACGCGCGTCGGATAAAACGTTTTTCTTTAACTAACTAAAGTATTTTCATTTGACCGAAGCAAAAAGGCCCGCCACCGTAAGCGGTGACGGGCCTCAACTGCACGGTTTGCGCGCTGGCTCGAGCTAAGCGTTCTTTTTGCCCAGCTTAGCCTTAACCAGACCGACCACGGTCGGGATGATCGACACGGCAACGATGCCGATAATCAGCAGCTCAAAGTGCTCCTGCACAAAGGGGATGCCTCCAAAGAAGTAGCCCAGCAGTGTAAAGAGCGTCGACCAGGTAATGCCGCCCAGCACGTTAAAGATGACAAAATTGCGCCAGTGCATGCCGCCCATGCCAGCGATAAAGGGCACAAAAGTGCGGATAAACGGGAAGAAACGGCCCAGGAAAATAGCCAGGTGGCCCCACTTGTCCAAGAAGTCCTCGGACTTTTTAATGCGCTCGGGCGTCATGGCCTTAACCTTGTCCGAAGCGATGATCTTTTTGCCAAAGAAGTGACCGATCATAAAGTTGCACTGATCACCCAAGATGGCAGCCGCCCATGCGACGGCCAGCAGGGCCACGATGTTAAAGCCACCGTTGTGGGCAAAGAAGCCCGAAGCAAACAGCAGTGAATCGCCAGGAAGGAACGGGAAGAACACCACGCCCGTCTCGATAAAGATGATCAGGAACACGCAGCCGTAGGCCATAAGCGGGCCGGCGGCGATCCAGCTGGCGATCGCGGTGCGCGGGTCCTTAAGCAGCTCGGCGATAAAATTGATGAAACCCATGAAGTAAAACCTCTCAGTTGTGGGCGCGGATACGTCCAAGTTGACCAGTATACGGTTGCGGCGCCCCCTCGTGCGCAACCCCACAAAAGCATGACTCCATTACCAGCAAGTTTGCATAACTGACATCTGTAGCGCAATGGCGCCAAGATTGTCCTTCCTAATCCCTAGCAAATCGCTATACTTTATTGAATCGCATTGCCATGGCGCTAAGGGAGGGCGGCCGGTGAGCTTTATCAATACCATTCGCGAGGACATCAAGACCGTCCAAGCGCAGGACCCCGCCGCGCAAAACGGTCTGGTCATTTTCCTTTCCTATCCTGGCCTGCACGCCAAGTGGAACCACGTGCCCGAGCACTGGCTCTGGGAGCACGGTCATCGCTCGCTCGCCCGCGTGCTCTCGCAAATCACCCGCCACATCACCGGCGTCGAGATTCATCCCGCGGCACAGATCGGCAAGCACTTCTTTATCGACCATGCCATGGGCGTCGTCATCGGCGAGACCACCATCGTGGGCGACAACTGCGTGCTCTACCAGGGCGTCACGCTCGGCGGCACCGGCAACGAGACCGGCAAGCGCCACCCCACCCTGGGCAACAACGTCACCGTGGGCACGGGCGCCAAGGTGCTCGGCAACATCCGCATCGGCAACAACGTCAAGATCGGCGGCAACTCGGTTGTCGTCAAGGACGTGCCCGACAACTGCACCGTCGTGGGCGTGCCGGGACGCATCATCAAGCGCAACGGCTGCCGCGTGTTCGAGGAGAGCTTCGATGCCAAGCAGCATCGCGAGTACATGCCCGACGACGCCGCCGAGCAGTCCGCGCTCAACCGCCAGGGCATCACCGAGAACGCCCGCCGCGTCAAGGAACTCGAGCGAGAGGTGGCCGAGCTCAAAGCCCTCGTCGCAAAGCTCGTGGACGAACGCTAGGAACGCAAGCGGTACAAAACGACATCGGCATCAACGCAAGAAGGCGCGCCAGGGAATTCATCCCCGGCGCGCCTTTCTTTTTGATGTGACATGCGGAACTGTCCCTTTGTCACATTAGGCGAACTGGCTCAAGTAGAGGTCGGCGTAGGCACCCTCGGCAGCCAGCAGCTCCTTATGCGTACCCTGCTCGATAATGTTGCCATGATCCATGACCAGAATCAGGTCGGCATCCACGATCGTCGACAGGCGATGCGCGATCACAAAGCTCGTACGCCCGCGCATGAGCGCGTCCATGGCGCGGCCGATGGCAAGCTCGGTACGCGTATCCACGCTCGACGTCGCCTCGTCCAGGATGAGAATCGCCGGGTTGTTGAGCAGCACGCGCGCGATGGTCAGCAGCTGACGCTGGCCCTGGCTGATGCTCTCGGCATCGTTGGCCACCCGCGTGTCATAACCCTGCGGCATAGTGCGCACAAAGAAGTCGACCTGAGCGGCACGTGCGGCCGCGACAATCTCCTCGCGCGTCGCCTCGGGACAGCCATAGGCGATGTTCTCGGCAATGGTGCCATCGAACAGCCAGGCGTCCTGCAGCACCATGCCAAACTGCTGCCGTAGCTCGCCGCGATCCATGCGGCTCGTATCCACGCCGTCGAGCGTAATACGCCCGCCGTCAATCTCGTAGAAGCGCATGAGCAGGTTGATGAGCGTCGTCTTGCCTGCGCCCGTGGTTCCCACCACGGCAATCTTCTGGCCCGGCTCGGCGGTAAACGACACGTCGCGCATAAGCGGCTTGTCGGGCGAATAACCAAAGCGCACATGCTCAAAGGAGACGCGGCCCTCCACGCGACCCGGCAGCTTGGCGGCCTTGTCCGGCAGCGGATCGGCCTCCATCTCGGGCTCATCGAGCAGGTCGAACACGCGCTCTGCACTCGCCAGCGCGCTCTGCAGCGAGTTGAAGGTAAACGACAACTGCGTCATGGGCTCGGACGCCTCGTAGATAAACTGGAAGAACGCCTGGAACACGCCGACGGTCATATGCCCGGCAACCAGCATGCTGCAGCCCACCAGCGCAATCACGATCTGCGCCAAACGGCCGATAAAGCGAACCGCGGGGCCGACGGCGTTAATCATAAAGTCGGCCTTGGTGCTCACGCGCGCCAGCTCCTTCGAAGCCTCGTGTACCTCGGCAGAGCTCTGGCGCTCGCGGTTAAACGCACGGATCACCAGACGGCCCGAGTAGCCTTCCTCGACCGCGCTCGTAATCTTGGACACCCACTCCTGGCGCTCGCCCGTCACATCGTGCGTGCGGCGCGACACGACCTTCGTCACCAGCAGCGAAAGCGCCGTAAAGAACAAAAAGACGAGCGTGAGCGGCACGCTAAACACGAACATCATGATGATGGCACCCGTCACGGTACCGATCGATACCAGCAGCTGCAGCAATCCGCGCTGCATGCTCTCGGACATCTTGTCCAGGTCGTTGGTCGCGCGGCTGACGACCTCGCCGGGACGATGCGCGTCAAAATAGGCGAGCGGCAGACGGTTGAGCTTTTGCGCGATGCGGTTGCGCAGGCGCAGGTTGAGGCGTTCGGCCACGCTCGACATCAAAAAGCTCTGGAGCGCGTAGAACGAAGCGGCGGCCGTCCAAATCAAAAAGTAGATGAAGATAGTCCTGCCGCAGTTCTCCCAGGTGATGCTGAAGGTGGCGTTGTTGACAAACGCCAGCTTCATGTGCCCCCACAGCTCATCGATCACGCGGGCGCTGTAAGCCGGCGCCGCGGTGTTAAAGATGACATAGAACACGATGCTCGCGAACACGATATAGAAGCGCCAATGGTCGCCGGCGGCTTCGCTCCACAGGCGGCGCACCGTCGCCCAGGTGTCGCGGGGCGTCTCGTCCTCGTCCTCGTCGTCAACGTCGCGCATGCGTTCCGCCTCGGCGCGGGCGCGCTCGTCCTCGGCGCGCTCGTTTTCCTCGTAGAGTGCCTGGCGGCGAGCCTCGCGCTCCGCCGCCTTGGCGGCTTCGTCCAGGCCGGGCGTGGCGCCCGTCTCCTCGACTGTCTCTGCAACCGCGGCGTCATCGGCGATGCCCTGCTTCTTGAGCTCCTCGGTCATGCTACTCACCTCCCTTCATCTGCGATTCCGCGATAGCGCGGTACACCTCGCAGGTTTCCATGAGCTCGTCGTGCGTGCCCAGGCCCACGATCTCGCCGTCCTTGAGCACCACGATCTGATCGGCATGCAAAATAGTCGAGATGCGCTGGGCGATGATGAGCACCGCGGCATCGCACGTCTCGTCCTGCAGCGCATGGCGCAGTGCCGCATCGGTCTTAAAGTCCAGGGCCGAAAAACTGTCGTCGAAGATATATAGATCGGCATGCTTCATGAGTGCGCGGGCGATCGCCAGGCGCTGGCGCTGACCGCCCGAGAAGTTCGTGCCGCCCTGGGATACCGGAGTATCGAGCCCCTGGGGCTGATCGAGCACAAAGGTGCTCTGGGCAACCTCCAGCGCATGGAGCATGTCAGCCTCAGTCGCGTCTTCGTTGCCAAAGCGCAGGTTGCTCGCCACCGTACCCGAGAACAGCCATGCCTTCTGCGGCACATAGGCAATGCGCCCGCGGATGTCGTCTTGCGAAAGGTCGCGCAGATCGATGCCATTCAGGCGAATGGCGCCCTTCGTGGCATCGTGGAAACGCAACAAGAGCTTGGCCACCGTTGACTTGCCCGAGCCCGTTGAGCCTACAATCGCCGTGGTCTGGCCACGGCGACAGGCAAAGCTCAGGTCGCACAGGGTGTCCTCGTCGGCATCGTCAAAACGGAACGACATGTGGTCGAACACGGCCACCGCGTCGGCGCCGTCTGCGGACTCAGGCGCCCCGTCGCCCAGCGTAGCCTTGCCGTCCACAATGCTCGGCTCGATTTCGAGCACCTGCTGCGCGCGGTTGAGACACGCCGCGGCGCGCGGGAGCGTCAGCACCACCATCTGCGCCATCATCACAAAGAACAGGATCAAGATCGCGTACTCCAGCACGGCCGAGATGCTGCCGATTTGCATGGCGTGGACGCCCACGCGGTTGCCGCCCACCCACAGCACCGCCACCTCGGCGATATTCATCAAAAAGAAGCTGGAGCTGTCGAGACCCACAAACAGGTGGTTGACCTTGATGGCATTGGCCGCGTAATCGCTAAACACCTCGTCCAGGCGCTGCTCCTCGTGGCGCTCCTTGTTAAATGCGCGGATGACGCGCACGCCCACGATGTTCTCGCGCAGCACCACGTTCATGCGGTCGATAAAGCTCTGAAGGCGCATAAAAATCGGCGCGGCGTTAGCCACCGTAAAGACCGCCGCTACCAGCACGATCGCAACGACCACGCCCAGCAGCGTGCCCATGGCAGGATCGATAAACCAGGCAAAGATGATGCCCGCCACGGCCAAGAACGGTACCGGCAGCACCAGCTGAATCGTCTGAAGGACAGCTTGCTGAATCACGTTGATGTCGTTGAGCGAGCGCGTGATCATCGAACCCGTGCCAAAGCGCTCAAAGTCGCTGGCGGACAGCTCGAGCGACTTGTCGTACACGGCATTGCGGATATCGCAGGCCACGTTGGCGGCCAGGCGCGCCGAAAGATAGCAGCCCAGCACCGTGCCGCCGCTGGCCATGCCGGTCGCGATAAGCATGTACAGGCCGTTGCGTAAAATATAGTCGATATCGCCCGTGGTAATACCGGTGTTGACCATGTTCGCCAGCATCGTGGGAACCAACAGCGTACCGACGTTATCCACCAGCAGCACCAGCAGCGTCACTGCGACAAGCCCTCGATATGGCTTCATAAACCTCATTAGCAGTCGCACGACTCCCCCTCACCTTGATTCTCGGCTTGGCTCTCGGCAGCGATATGCTGCTTAAAGGCACCGCACTCATCGCCGAGCGCATGGGAAAATTTTCCGATCAAGCGCATAATCTCGCGCTGCTCACACGGCTCAAGCGCGCCAAAGGCTCGCCGCTCGGCCTTGAGTGCCGGCAGCGCATAACGCTCGGCAAATCGCCTGCCCTCTTCGGTCAGGCTCACAACCTTGTTCTTACGACTGCCTTCGGCAAACTCCAACGTTGCGAAACCCCGCGCCGTCAAGGTTTTAATTGCCGAGTTGATGGTCTGCTTGCTGTAGAACCATTCGCTTGTCAGACGGCTTACGGCAATACTGCCGCCCGCCGTGCTGGTGTCGACGAGCATCCAATAGGCGCAGTCCGAAAGGCCGCAGGCGCGCGAGAACTCCGAATAGATATGGTCGAGTCCATTGAGCAACCGATCGAAGTCGACCAGCGTAACCGCACTATTCATCTATCCCACCATTCGATTGTCCGATTTTTGACCAATTATATGTCTCTAGATTAGTCCGAGTTTTGACTATCGTCAACAGGCTCTCCGCAAATGCGCGCACTTTTATGGCCTATCGGCAGAAAAAGACCGCCGGCGCGGGGGCAGCGCCAGCGGTCACGTGAAAATCGGGTTTTATTGCCTGTTAAGCGGCGACGGCCTCATAGACCGTAGCGCCCGAGAAGCTGTCATGCAGGCTCTTGCCGGCAATCCACGGCAGCTCGACGACCTCGCAGACCGTGTTGACCAGCTCGGAGCAGTCAGCAAAGTGGCCCTTGTCGTTGAGGGCCTC
>CALBBA010000105.1 GCA_937926755.1 uncultured Collinsella sp. | reverse complement strand
AAATCGTTTGGCGTGGAGGTGGATGATGAAAGCTAAGCGCACCGTCTATCTCGTCGTCGACTACGGCGGCGAATGGGAGGACAAATGGGATTCCCCCTATATGGCTTTCGACAACGAACATGATGCCGAGGTGTGCGCCGAGAAGCGATGCAAGCGCAACAGGTATGACGGAAAAGAATGGCTTGAGACATTTTGGGACGAGTACAGCTTCTCCAAAGTCGTCCCGATCGAAGTGCTCATGGATGTACCAACCGAGCAGACCTGCCGAAACGTCTATTACGAAAACGAATGCGGCGCATGTGCCAACGGATTCGAGTGCTCCGCTTGCGGATGCAGGGTCGAGGACTGCGAAGGTTACTACGTAAAGGGCACGTGGAACTTCTGCCCGGAGTGCAGGCGAAGGGTGGTGAAGGGTGGACATTAAATGCCCCAAGTGTGGACACCAGATAGACCCGCTCTTCTATCGCAACGTTCTTGATAGCTCGTTCATTATCCGAGAAAACAAACCAGTCTTGAGCGTAAACACGTTCTACTGTTCGCAATGCGGCTCGACTGTAAGAACCATCAAGAAGCAGAAATAGAAAGGAATACAAATGAATATCACCAAGCGTAGGGTCGCGTTCGTCGCGGCTCTTGTTGTATCCGTCCTTGCCATCGTCACGGTGTGCGGTCTGGCTGGCTGCACCGAGCGCGATCAGGTCAGCCACAATCTTTCCCAAGATGCCGACAACTTCAATGTTCGCCGCCGAGTGACCGTTATCAATATGCGTTCGGACAAGGTACTGTTACAGATGGAGGGCTGTCTTTCCATCAAGACCGATACGGAAACCAACGAGCTGAGCGTTATCGCCGAGCTGCCCAACGGCAAGTACCAGAAGCATTTCATCTATCTCAACGAGTGGACTATGTACACGGTGGAGCAAATCGACTCCACCAAGACCGACAAGTTCAACTATGAGTTCAACTTCCTGCCGCAAGAGCTGCCCGGCGTAAAGATCACAAGCAAGGAGTAGTCGATCGCGAGTGCCCGGAATAGCGCCGGGCACTCCGCTTTGGAGGCAACATGGCACCGACTCTCAGGCGCTGCCCGTTCTGCGGCGGCGAGGTGTACGCCCGTGAGGTCATCATCATCGGCGGCACAGAGGAGTACGAAATCAGGCACCGCGACGAGGATGCGGCCTACAGGGACAGCTGCCCTATGGTGGTCGGTCTGTACCCGGACGAGGGCGAGCTGATCGCAGCCTGGAACGACTCAAAATCAGCTTAAATCAAGATTTTATTGATAGGGGGCAACTATATGGCTGAACGCAGAATGTTCGCCAAGACCATCGTCGAGTCGGATGCCTTTCTCGACATGCCGCTGTCGGCCCAGTC
>CALBBA010000104.1 GCA_937926755.1 uncultured Collinsella sp. | reverse complement strand
CGGTCTGTCCCGTCGAGGGAATACCCGCGCTGTTGAAGAGCGGGATGGAGACGATGCTCAAAAGCGCGGCGGCGCACGCCATGACGGCCGAGAAGACAATGATGCTCAGGTAGCGTGCACAGATGATGTCTTTGCGCGAGATGGGCAGCGTTGCCCGATAGCGCTCCCATCCGTTTTGATTGTCGTAGCCGGCCAGCGAGTTCATGACCACGATGGGCGACATGGCGCTGACCGCGCAGGCGCCGGCACTCATGCCAGAGTCACCGTCCGATGCGTTGGCGAGGGTCAGTACGACGAAGATGAACAGGCCGACGCCCGCGATGCTCGGGACAAGCGTGCGGACGATGGCGAGCTCAGACATAAAGGCGCGTTTCATTTCGAAGCCCCTTTCAGCGTGAGGCGAAGATAGTCATCAATGGTTGCCCGGTCGCAGGGAATCTCGGGGAAGGCCTCGAGCACATCGCGACGGTTGGGCACGAGCACGTCCACGCTATAGGCGTGGTGGGCGGCACGGGCGCCTTCGACGCAAGCCATAAGCTCTGCGGCCTGTGCTTGGGTGCAGTGGGCGATGCCGGCTCGGTCGGTAAAGTCCTCGGGCGGCAGGTCAAACACAATCGAGCCGTTATCGATGCAGATGACGCGGTCGGCAGTGCGATCGAGGTCGGATGTAATGTGGCTCGAGAGCAGCACGCTGTGCTGGCCGTCGGCGACAAAGGCAAGCAACTCGTCGAGCAGTTCCTCGCGCGCCATGGGATCGAGGCCCGCGGTGGCTTCGTCCAAAACGAGCAGCTTGGCATTGTGGCTGAGCGCACAGGCGAGCTGCAGCTTCATGCCCATGCCGCGGGAGAGGTCCTTGACCTTCGTCTTGGGATCGAGGCCAAATCGGTCGATGAATCCGGCGAACGTTTCGCAGCTCCACGTGGGGTATGCCGGGCCTACGAGCTTCTCGACCTGGCCCACCTTGAGCGTGGAGGGGAAGGGACACGTGTCCAGGACAAGCCCGATGCGGGAGCGCAGGTGGCGCTGCGTCTCGTCGGGCGCGTTGGCGTCGCAGCGCTGTCCAAGCAGATGCACCTCGCCGGCATCGGGCTTTATAAGCCCAAGCGCGGCGCGAATGGTCGTCGTCTTGCCGGCGCCATTTGCGCCCACAAAGCCAACGATCTGGCCGGGCTCCACGGCAAGCGTGACGTCGCGCAGTGAAAAGCGGTCGCTCACGCGGCGCGATACACCTTTGAGTTCTAGCAAGTTTTGCATGGTATAGCCTTTCT
>CALBBA010000103.1 GCA_937926755.1 uncultured Collinsella sp. | reverse complement strand
GCGAACCTCCAGTCCGGACCGCTTCACGGTCCAACTTTCTGTCCGCACCCCCTTTTGCGTCACCGGGGACAGTTCAATTTATCCCTCGCGGTCCACCTTACTCATTGGGTACGTACGTAGCCCTGGCTCGCTCGGGCGTCACGTCCTGACCGCTGGAATAGCTCGAGTCGAAGGCGTGCGCAACCAAGTCGTGCGTATCCCATGCCATGCAGTCAAACTCGCCAGTATCGAGGACGATGATATAGCCCTTGCCGTCGTAGTAGAAATGATCCTCGGTGTAGTTATTGTCATCGTCGATGCTGTCTTCGGACACAGAGTCCATATCCGGCTTTGCCGTCTTAATCGCCTGTTTGGCTTCACTCTTGAGGGTATCGAACGAGAGCCCATGCTGCGCAAGTGAGTCCTCGAGCGAAACCTGTTCACCCGTCTTGAGGTTGTAGTACGCCGACCTCGTCACCCGTTCCGATCGATACGGAGGTTGATAGCTGTCGGTAAACGTGCGCACGCAGGCAATATCGCCATCGATCGAGACGATCTCGGCGGTATACATCATGGTCACGCGGCTGTCCTCGTCATCCATCGAAGCCTGCTTGCTCGCGTCGAGCGTGTCCGCAACAAGCTGGACCATGTCCTTGTTGAACTTGGCGACGCCCGCGCCCTGGCCCTTCACCTGAGGATAGGTCCACGTAGCCGTAATCTGGCATGTGTCATCGGGAGACGGGTCCAGCGGGCCTTCGCCAACCGCAGCCGTAAAGTTGACATCCTGCGTGGCAGAGACGGCCTCGTAGCTCACCTGCGCACTGTCATCGTCCTTCGACTTCAACTGCTCCAGCGTCGTGGCCACCGTTGCGATGGTGCTGGCTACGCTCTCCTCGGTGCTGGTAAGCACGGCGCTCAGCTCGTACACTTCATTGGTGCCGGCAATCTTCGAATCGCCTATCGGCGCCGGACCGGCAACGGCGCTAAACGCCTTACCATCGTAGGCATCGAATTCGCACTCATAGCCATCACGAGATTCGTCCATCCCGACTGGAACCTCTTTGACGTTGATCTTCTCCCCGTCATGCAAATATCGCCTGAACCCATAGGTGCCATCGTAATCGTATACACGGAGCGAAACGCCAACGCACATAACGTCAACCCAGATATCGGGCTCATATACTTTCTCGATTTTGCCGTCGCGGTATGCCCAAACTTCGGCCTTAGCGGCGGTGGCGCCATTAGCGTTGAAGAGCGGCTCATCAGAATACTCAATCAGGAGTTCGTCCTGACCATCCCCGTCAAAATCGACGAGTTTAGCGAAAGCAACGCCCTGGGCTCCATACGTAGATTGAGCAATCTCGACAGCCTCGCCCTCGCCGTACTTTTTCTGGTACTCGAGAATCTTGTCGGTGAACAGCTCATCTGCCGTCTTGACCGCTGCCTTGGCAGAAGCCTTGGCCTCCTTCTTGGACTGCGTGAGCTCAACGTTCTTAGGGGCGTCTGAGCCTTCCTTGGCGTAGTCGACCTTCATGGTGGTCGTGCTCTTCTTTTTGCCCTTGCCCGAGGTGATGGTCATCTGGTACTTCTGGTCGGGCAGCTCGCCAAAGTCCTCCATGGCAAAGCCGTCCTCGCCATCGACCTTGATGGTGTAGCTCTTGCCCTTACCGGACACCGGCGTCAGCTCGACGGTATAGCTCTTGAGCTTTTTGCCCTTGCTGTTCTTGGGCAGCACTTTAGTCTCGCATGCGCAGACAACGTAGCCCTTGCCGCCCGAAGTCACCTCGGACGACGCGCCGATACGCGGCACGATCACGATAGCGGCGACAATGGCGACAACGGCAACACCACCGAGAACGGCCGCGACGATGCGGCCCTTGTGCTTGGGTTTCTTGGGCTGAGGCGTCGGGACAAACGACTGAGAGGCCTCGGCAGGCTCGGCCACAGGCTCCTCATAACGAGGCTGCGCCGCCATATGAACCGGGGCACCCTGAGGAGCGTGCTGCCCCGCAGGAGCGGACGCCGGCGCGTCCTCCACCGGAAACGCCACAGGCTCCGCTTGATCCTCGGCGCCACCCACGCGAGCGCCGCAGCTCGTGCAAAACGTGGAGCCATCGGGTATCTGAGCTCCGCACTTGGTGCAATACATCGCATCTCCCGTCTCTCGTCGCAGCCGCAATGCGCCCGCGCAATTCTTCCAACTACACCGTACGAGAGAAATCCCCATTCTTGTTGCGCAACATTGCCGCCGCAAAAAATGATCCCTTGGGGACGAAGGAAAAAGCCCCGCCGGGCCTTGGTAGGCGCGGCGGGGCGTGCAAGCGGCTATGAGCGGCAGGCCTAGAACAGGCCGGTGATGTTGCCGTCGTTGTCGACGTCGATGTTCTCGGCCGCGGGAACCTTGGGCAGGCCAGGCATGGTCAGAACGCTGCCGGTCAGCGCGACCACAAAGTGGGCACCGGCGGAAACCTTGAGCTCGCGCACGGTGATGCGGAAGCCCTCGGGAGCGCCCAGCGCCTTGGCGTTGTCGCTAAAGCTGTACTGCGTCTTGGCCACGCACACCGGCAGGTTGCCAAAGCCGTTCTCGCGCAGCTCGGCGAGCTGACGCTTGGCAGCCGGCGTAAAGTCGACGCCGTCGGCGCGGTAAACCTTAGTGGCAACGGCCTCAAGGGCATCGGCAACATCGGCACCGTCCTCGTAGGCAAACTGGAGCTCACTCGGCTGCTCAATCAAGCGCATGACCTCATCGGCCAGGTCGAGCGCGCCCTCGCCTCCCTTGGCCCAGACCTCGGACAGCTTAACGTTGACACCGAGCTTCTGGCACTCGGACTCGATGAGCTCGAGTTCGGCCTCGGTGTCCGTCGGGAAGCGGTTAATGGCGACCACGCAGGGCAGACCGTAGACGTTCTGGATGTTGTCGACATGGCGCAGCAGGTTGGGCATGCCGGCCTTGAGGGCCTCGAGGTTCTCCTCGTTGAGGTCGGCCTTGGCAACACCGCCGTTGTACTTAAGCGCGCGGGCAGTGGCGACGACCACGACGGCGCTGGGGCGAACGCCCGTCATGCGGCACTTGATGTCCAGGAATTTCTCGGCACCCAGGTCGGCACCAAAGCCCGCCTCGGTAATGGCAACATCGCCAAAACGCATAGCCATGCGCGTGGCCATGATGGAGTTGCAGCCGTGGGCGATATTGGCGAAGGGACCGCCGTGGACAAACGCAGGCGTGCCCTCGAGCGTCTGAACCAGGTTGGGTTTGAGCGCATCCTTGAGCAGTGCGGCCATAGCTCCCTGGGCCTTAAGGTCGCGTGCACGGACGGGCTCGCCGGCATAGCTGTAGCCGACAACGATCTCGCCCAAGCGCTCCTTAAGATCGTTGATGCTCGTGGACAGGCACAGGATCGCCATGACCTCGGAGGCAACAGTGATGTCGAAGCCATCCTCGCGCGGCACGCCTTGGGCCTTGCCGCCAATGCCGTCAATAACATGGCGCAGTTGACGGTCGTTCATGTCGACAACGCGCTTCCAGGTGATGCGCTTAACGTCGATGCCGAGCTGGTTGCCCTGCTGAATATGGTTGTCGA
>CALBBA010000102.1 GCA_937926755.1 uncultured Collinsella sp. | reverse complement strand
AAAGCACCAACGAGACGTATCGAACCGCCTACCGCCGCACTCGCAACGGCAGGCCCGTATGGGAGGTTCGCATCGACAACATATCAGGCTGCCTGCGTACTGCGCGAGGTGGATCCTCCCGACAGGCAGTTGTCCGCTTAGGGAAAGGCAATGCGTCCGTCCGCTGGATGACCCCCCGTGAATACGCTGCCCTCATGGGAGCGGCCCACTACAATATCGAAGGCCTGCGCCCGAACCAAGTGATGTTCGGCTTCGGCGATGCCGTCGCCGTCCCCGTCGTGGAATGGCTGGGCAGACACTATCTCTTACCGGCACTGCGTGGCACGCTGAGCAGGAAGACGCATATCAGGCAGACACTGCCCTCGACCCATACCGCCTAAGGAAAACGACATGGACCTGACCGATATCGATGACTTTCGCAAATCCCACCACGTGAACACGAAAGGAGCACTGGCCGCTGCCATCCAGCTCAACCACTTCTTCTCGCTGGACACTCTTCCCATAGATCCCGACAACTACCGCACCGAAAAGGAAGGACAGGTCAAAGGGCTCAGCAAGGACAACTGCCAGAAGATACTGGAGAGACATGGCATTCATCGGCTGCTTGCAGCGGAGGGCGGGCGAACCAGCCGAGGCAGCATGGCGCTTATGAGAGACTACGCCGAACTCATCAACAGGATCAGCCCGTCCAGCGAGCAGTTCAGCGAGATCGAGGACTACTGGGTGGGGCAGATTCAGTCGTTCTTCAACAGAAAACCCTTCAAGCTGGAATCCGATGACTCGTTGTCCGTCGACGCAGCTGTAGAGCATCTGCTGCGGCAAGCAGCGCAGCGCCAGAAGGAAAACCCCGGCACCATGTACGTGGGTACCGTGCTGCGGCATCTCGTGGCTGCAAAGCGGACCCTTTTCGAGCCGGATGTGGAAATCAACGGCGCGGCCGTCGCGGACGATCCCACGGGACGCGGAGGGGATTTCAACGTCGGCGACACCGCCATTCACTGCACTACGGCACCAGCCTCCCTGCTCATGGAGAAATGCCAGCGCAACATCAAATCCGGATTGCACCCAATCATCGTGACCGTCCGTGACCGCGTGAAAAACGCCTGGGACTTGGCCTCCGACTTGGGATTCGCGGATCGACTTGAGGTCTGGGACATACAGTCCTTCCTCTCCAGCAATGTGCACGAGTACGGTCATTTCACCAGCGCGGCACGTCATAAGACGCTCGCACAACTCATCGACGCATACAACACAATCATCGACGAATGCGAAAGTGACCCCAGCTTGCACATCAAATACGGAAACTGAGCGTTGCTTGCCCTTCCTTCCATTTGACGAATCGGCAAATGGAAGGAAGGGTATGACGAACATGGAAGCTCATCTTCGGGGAATCAGTCACCTCTTTTGAAGGATTCTCATGCTACTTCGAACAACGTTCGATACACCCATACATGCATTTTCTCGACTTTGCCGTATTCTGGCCGGCCCATATATGCCGGTCGAAATACCTCATCAAGAACTGCGGAGAGCAATGACTCAGTGACAAAACAATTCCCTAGAGAAAAACCGAGCATAAAGAGCTCGGCGACTCCAATCGGAACAAGAAAATCGCCTTTGACGATAAAAGAGCTGATGTCGGAAAAGCTGAGATGCGAAACTGTCAGCCCAGCAGCCGAAGGGCAAGTCAGCGACACGGCTACTGCTTCACCAATACCTGCGGATTTATGAGATCTTCTCACTCGTGATTGCTTTCTTAGCTAGACTTGGACTCTCAGGAACCGACGTGGATCCTCTTAGCTTCACTCGAAATTAGTGAGACAGGAATAGAATCGATATCTCTTTTTGAAATCCGTTTGCATTTAGGCATATCTCAAGCCCTGAAGCAGTACGATATGGGAAAACACCTATATTGCAACTTCCTGACGGAAATGACAGCAACAATAGCTGAGAGTTCTCTTTGTCTCTGCAGACACCAGTAGACGCTGACACGTCCAACACCCGCCATCGCGGCGACCTACCTCACCATCACCGTCCTAGATCCATATAGACGTCGATCTTTTGACTCGTTCCCCATCAAGCTAGCTGGTCGTTATCTTAATTCACCTGCTTCTCCAAAGGACTCTTTCCACATCTATTGATCACAAAACTATCCTGAAGAACCGCAGAGAACGTCAGCTTTATGTTCTGGTAACGGATTTTGGCAAAATCTTCCATAAATATCAATCACTGAATATGGATGAACAAACACTCTGATTATCGGCCAGTGTCGGTACCGATGATTTCGGTGACAGTTTTAGCAGTGACGATGTTGGTCTGGCCACTCTTGGTGAACCGTGTGTGGCAGCGGTGGCTTGGAAGTCCTTTGGGATCTAGAATTAGATGTCGCTGGCCTGGGCATCCGGGGTCATGCTTGCGGAATAATTTCTAGCCGGGCGAGTTCAGTATAGTGTTACGCAGACTCTCAGTGGACGGCTGGAGCACCGAATGGGCCAACAACGAGGAATCGCTGGGATCCGTGCCCGAAGCGCAGAAGTTCGACACGAAGTAGAGTTGCGGATTGCGAGACTGAGCGATTAGATAAGCAGTCTGACAAGCACGCCAAAGACCCCGATACTGAGTATCGGGGTCTTTGGCGTGCTTGCACAGGCCTGTGCGTTGTGGGTCGAATTCCTAAGAGAAATCGCGAACCGCACCGAGCACAAATTCCAATTGCGGAATAGCAATTGATTACAATCAAAAACTCGTCTTCGATGAGCCTTCTTATTCCGGTTAATATCGCCGACGGACATCTAGACACCTTTTCTTAAGTTCATTACCGTTGCGCCCCGCAATGAGACAGACATAGACTGTCGGCCGGCATCTCCTGACCTTGTCAAACCTTTGTTAAGGAATATCCCCGTTTCTTAGAACAGAACAATTCAGTGAGCGTCCGCTCATTTTCGACCACCACAAAGCGGTGCTGCCCCTAATCCGATAGTTTCGAGGAACGTCGCAAAAACACAAAGGCCTTGCCCTACATAAAAACAAGCATGTCCCGGCAAAACTCCATACCCCTAGCGGGGAGTAGCCCACGCATTCAAACATTTGTTCGACGCACAATGTAGCATAACAAGGGGAAAAGGTCGTACGCGAGACAAGGTGGAGCTATGGAAGATAATCGTTCGAAACAGCCCAAAGCCCTTGAGTTCTTCGCGGGAATAGGCCTTGCCCGTCTGGGACTCGAGGAGGCTGGATTTAGAGTCGAATGGTCGAACGACATCGACGCCTCCAAATGCAAGATGTACCGCAACCACTTCGGTGATACCCCGGGGCATACCCTCATCGAGGGAGACATGGGAGAGCTGGGCGGCGGCGACTTGCCCGATGATGCATCCATCGCCTGGGGGTCTTCGCCGTGTACGGACCTTTCCCTCGCCGGCACGCGCACTGGACTGAACGGCAAGAGATCTGGTGCCTTCTGGCAGTACATTCGTCTGCTGAAGGAACTGGGCAATCACCGGCCGCCAATCGCGGTACTGGAAAACGTGAACGGCCTAGCGACCTCCCATTCAGGTGAGGACCTCGCTGCTGCAATACGGGCCTTCAACGAGCTTGGATACTCCGTGGACGTGCTGTCCATCGATGCGCGCCGATTCGTCCCGCAATCCCGCCCCCGGC
>CALBBA010000101.1 GCA_937926755.1 uncultured Collinsella sp. | reverse complement strand
ATCTTGGCGACAAGTCGACCAAGGAGGTCGGTATCAGCTCGACCTGCACGGTCTTCGCCGAGAGCGAGGTCATCTCGCAGCTCGCCGTCGGGACCGACAAGTGCGACATCATCGCGGGCATCCACCGCTCGGTGGCGGGGCGCGTGAGCGGCCTGTGCAACCGCGTGGGCGTGCGTGACCGCGTGGTGATGACCGGCGGCGTGGCGCAGAACCACGGCATCGTCAAGGCGTTGGAAAACCAGCTCGGGCACGAGATCTCCACCTCTCCGCTCACGCAGTACAACGGCGCCCTCGGCGCAGCGCTCTTCGCCTATCAGAAAGCACTCAAAAAGCAGCCCTGAGCTGCACCATTCTTTACAAGAATAATTTAGGAGGAATCAAAAATGGCTAAACAGGTCAGTCCCGGCGTCCTCGCGCTGCGCAAGGTCGTCGACGACGTGTACGCCGACGCCCGCGAGGCAAAGAAGCAGGGCAAGCTCGTCGGCTGGTCCAGCTCCAAGTTCCCCTGCGAGCTGGCTGAGGCCTTTGACCTCAACGTGATGTATCCCGAGAACCAGGCTGCCGGCATTGCCGCCCAGCGCGACGGCGAGATCATGTGCCAGGCCGCCGAGGATCTCGGCTTCGACAACGACATCTGCGGCTACGCCCGCATCTCCCTCGCTTACGCCGCCGGCAAGCGCGCCAGCCGTAAGTTCGACCCCGAGACGCTCGAGTTCATCATCGACCCCAAGAGCGGCAAGCCCCTCAAGGACGAGAACGGCAACGTCGTCATCGACCCCGAGACCGGCAAGCCCAAATACGAGAGCCCGGTGAGCTACTGGATGCCGTTTGAGGGCAACATGATCGGCTTCCACGATGCCACCTGGCAAAACGACAAGAGCTTCGATAACGCCGAATCGTACAAGTGGTGCGGCAGCCACGGTTGCATCAACCTGCGCCTAGCCGACGCCAAAGCGCTTCACGACTGCATTAAAGTCGGCCTGTGCGTGGTTGTCCACTCGTAGTGCAACGCGCGCATTCATACAACATGGAACTGCTGCGACTAATCTAACAGTTCCGAAAGAAACCGTCTTATGCGCCTGCCCCGACCGGTGGGCGCATATACTTATGGAGGTTCTTTCTATAAAGGAGACGCTATGCCGAATGCCCCCACGATCACCCCGGACCCAGATGATACCGAGCGCACGCCCGAAGGTGTCACCGAAACGATTCCTCTGATTACAGACGTTCATGCCGAAAAGCAGAACGAACGCATAAACGATACGGCCGAGATTTCCGATGAAGAGGCATATGCCAAGCTCAAGGCAAAACGTGCCGAACGTCGACGCAAAAAGCTCATCCGACGCGGCATTGCGGCCGGCGTCGTGGCCGCCATTGTGCTCATCGCCGTTGTCGTGACCTTAGCCATCAACGCACGGCCCGCAGGCAACAACGGGCCGGTGACCGACATGGTGACCGAGGGCACGTTTAGCACAACGGTCGAAGCGAAAGGCCAGCTCAAACCCATTTCGTCCTCAGTGGTCTCCCCTTCTGTCGACGGTACGGTCGATTCGATCAACGTGCAGGCGGGCCAATCCGTCAACGAGGGCGACGTGCTTATGACCATTAAAAACGACGAGCTCGATCGCAACGTTGCCGAGGCGCAGCGTGCAGTTGCTGCCGCTCAAGAAGACCTCGCTAATGCGAAGAAAGCCGCAGCTGCCGCTCAGGCCACCCCAACGACGGACGTCGATGGAGCTTCCGCAGCGGCTGGCATCTCCGCCGCATCAGCGGACACGAACGCCGTATCGGCCGCGCAGCGCAGCCTCGCATCGGCCCAGGCAAACCTCGATCAGGCGAACGCCAAGGCGGCCAGTCGTACGGTCACGGCCCCGAGCTCGGGCAGTATCGTGGAGCTCAACGCCAAGGTGGGAGCCACGGTAACAGGCGGCATGATCATGGGCGAAAGCGATACGAGCGGCGGCAAGCAGTGCATGCAGATCGCCGACCTATCCAAGATGAAGGTGACCGTACAGGTGGGAGAAAAGGACATCGCCAAGATCGCCGTTGGGCAGAGTGCCAACGTCACGTATCCCGCGTTTCCCGATATCGTAAGCCAGGGAACGGTCACGGCCATCGCCTCGGTGGCAAACTCCGACGCCGCCAACGGTGGCGGCGGCAGCGTAACCTTTAACGTCGACATTCTCATCGAGGCGCCCGACGCGCGCCTGAAGCCGGGCATGACGGCCGAGGTATCGGTGGTGACCGAGCAGCTCGACGACGTGGTGATGGTGCCGACGATGGCGCTCATGACCGAAGACGGCGAACACTATTACGTCAACGTGGCAACCGATGACGAGGGCAAGCATACCCGTCGCGTGAAGGTGACCGTCGTGACGCAAAACGACAACGAAGCCGTAGTCGGCAAGACACAGGTAAAGCGCGACGACCAGGGCAACGAGATCAACCCCAACGTGCCGGTTACCAAGCTGCGCGATGGCGACACCCTCGTCATGGACACCGGAGCGGACGCAACGGCTGAAGGCGGCTACAGCACGGATTCGGGCAGCATGTCTGACGACGAGGGCATGTAATGCGTCCCGTTATCGACATCCGCAACGTGCACCGCATTTTTGAGAGCGAGGCGGGTTGCGCCCACATCCTGCACAACGTGAGCCTGGCGGTAGAACCCGGCGAGTTCGTCGCCATTACCGGCCCTTCGGGCTCGGGCAAGTCAACGCTCATGAACATCCTGGGCTGCCTGGACAAGCCGACGGCGGGCGACTATTACCTGCAAGGGCTCAACGTGGCCGAGCTCGATGATGACGAGCTCACCGAAGTCCGCGCCCTGAGCATTGGCTTTGTCTTTCAGAGCTTCAACCTGCTGCCGCGCCTGTCGGTTATCGAAAACGTCATGCTGCCGCTGGCCTACACCAATGTGCCCCGTAGCCAGCGCGAAATGCGCGCCGTTCACGCGCTGCAGGCTGTCACGCTGCCCGTCGACCACTGGGACCACCGCATATCCGAGCTCTCGGGCGGCCAGATGCAGCGCGTCGCAATCGCACGCGCCCTCGTCAACGATCCGCCCATCATTCTGGCCGATGAGCCGACGGGTAACCTGGACTCTGCCACCGGAGCGCTCGTGATGGAGACCTTCCACAAGCTCCAGCAACGCGGTAAGACCATCGTGCTCATCACGCATGATCCCGGCATCGCCGCCGAGGCCGACCGCGCTGTGACTATCCGCGACGGCCGGATCCACGAGGGTGCATATATCGCACATGCGCCGCAGACCCTGCGCGGAGCCGTCGAGAGCCTGCCCACAATTTCCGGATCCGCCAACCCCACGAAAGGAGTGAAGGCATGAGCACACGTGACCTCATCCAAGAAGCCCTTCACTCGCTTGAATCCAACAAGGGACGCAGTCTGCTCACTATCCTGGGCATTGTCATCGGCATCGCCTCCGTCATCGCCATGACTTCGCTCATCGGCGGTATCCAAAACAGCCTGGTCAACAGTCTGGGCCTCAATGCGGCACGCATGGTGCAAATCTATTCGTCGCAAGAACTCACCGAGTCGGACATCGAGAAGCTTCAAAAACTGGTGCCGCAGATAGAGCAGATCGGCATTGTCGATAGCGCGTATTCCGAGTACAAGGTCGGGGATAAAAGCTATACCGTCATGGCACAAGGTGTCGATAGCGACATGCTCGACGCGGTGGGGGCCAGCAAGCTCGTTGCGGGGCGCACCTATTCCCAGGCCGAGTCCCAGTCAGGCTCGCGCGTGGCGCTCATCAGCCGCAACGGCGCCGATCAGCTTTACGGCAACGAACAGGATGCGCTGGGGAAAACCATCAAGGTGTCCAACGGCGAGGTGCAGATTGTAGGCGTGATTGATGGCGGCAGCGACTCCATGGGCTCGCTCACGCTGTATATGCCACGCGAAACCATCTCCGGCCTGTTTGGTGACGAGAATCCTTCATTCCCCAGCGTGACGGCACTTGCCGCCGAGGGCACGGACATGGATGAGCTTTGTAAGACCATCGAGTCAAAGGTGCGCGCGATAAAGGGCATCGCGGAGGATGATGAGTACAACAGTGTATCGGCAACATCCATGAAAAGCGCCATCGATGCACTCAACTCCTTTATGGGCGCATTCTCGCTCATCATGGGTGCTGTCGCCAGCATCTCGCTGCTTGTCGGCGGTATCGGCATTATGAATATGATGCTCACCAACGTGACCGAGCGCATCCGCGAGATCGGTATTCGCCGTGCCCTGGGCGCCAGTCGTCGCGATATCACCGCGCAGTTTTTAGCCGAGTCTTCGGCATTGTGCATCACCGGCGGTCTGCTGGGTGTCCTGATTGGCTATCTGCTGGCCTGGGGCCTCGCGATGTTTGCCGCAGGATCAGGGGTTCTCAACGAGCTCGGTGCCAGTGGGGAGATCACACCGAGCTTTTCAATCGCCACGGTGCTGCTGGCCTTCGGCGTCTCCGTCGGCATCGGCGTAATCTTTGGCTTCTACCCCGCTCGCCGCGCGGCAAAACTCGACCCAGTGGAGTGCCTACGCTACCAGTAAGCCACCACCAACAAGTTGCGGTGAATTAGGGACTGAATATGCTATCAAGCAGCAAAAACAGACACTATTTCACCGCAACTTATTGAAGGGCTGCTTGCGCCAGTTCCGGGCTTCGTCCTCGAGCTATTGGCGGATGACGGGCTTGTACGGGTCGAGCTTGCTCAAGGCGCTTCTCCTCGCGGGCGGGAGGGCACGCAGGCGCGGCGAGCGCCTAGCGCGTGAACTCCCGTAAGAGCGCGTCTTCCACTTCCCGAAGCGAAAGGGCCCCGCCTCCCTCGGCGGGACGGGTGACCACGATGCAGCGCGCTCCCACGTCGCGCGCGGAGGCGATCTTCTCGGCCGTGCCACCTACGGTTCCCGAGTCCTTGGTCACAAGCCACTGGGCGCCCACCTGCCGAAGCATCGCCTCGTTGAGCTCGCGGGTGAAGGGCCCCTGCATGCCGATGACGTGCGACGGCGAAAACCCCGCGTCGATGCACTTCGTTATAGCACCGGGCAGCGGGAGAACACGCACGAAGAAGCGCTCCGCGAAATCGGCGACGCGCGTGTAGGGAGCAAGCTCCTTGCTCCCCGTCGTGAGAAGAGCGCGACCCGGGTTCTCGGAGAGAAAGCGCGCCGCGCAGGCGATCGACGCGACCGACACGACGCCTTTGGGTAGCGCCTCGACCGGGCGCGCAAGGCGCAGGCATCGTGCACCCACGGCGAGCGAAGCGGCCCGGATGTTGCCGCTTGCGAGCGTAGCGAAGGGATGCGTGGCGTCGACGACGATGCGCGCGCCGGAAAGCTCGCGCTCCATGTCGGCCTCGTCGAGCCTGCCCGCATGCACCTCGATGCCCGGAAGCTCGCCCAAAAGCTCGCCTCCGTACTCGGTTGCCGCGTAGGCACGGGCGGGGATGCCCGCCCCGCTCGCCCATTCGCACAGAAGGCGGCCCTCGGTGGTGCCGGCGAAGATGCGCAGCGCCGGCGCGGATGCGGGCGCCGTCACTTCGGGCCGCCTGGGCGCGTGATCTCGTAGAGCAGCGCGTTCATAATGGCGGCCGCCACGGTCGAGCCGCCCTTGCGACCCCTCGCGACTATGGCCGGCACGCGTCGCGCGAGTAGCTCCTCTTTCGCCTCGACCACGTTCACAAACCCAACCGGCACCCCAACGACGAGCGCGGGCGAGATCTTCCCCGCGTCCATGAGCTCGGCGAGGCGCAGAAGTGCTGTGGGAGCGTTGCCGACGGCCACGATGAGCGGACCCTCGATGCCGCAAGCTTTGTCCATGCTCGCAACGGCGCGAGTCGTGCCCGCGGCGCGCGCCGTTGCGGCGACATCCGGGTCGGCCATGTAGCACACGGCCTGGCAGCCGATCTTAGCGAGCGCGGGCTTGCTTATGCCCGCGAGCGCCATGTTCGTGTCGGTGAGCACCGTGGCCCCTGCGCGCAGTGCGTCGAGCGCACAGTGCGCGGCGTCATGGGTGAACACGAGGGAATCGGCGTACGAGAAGTCGGCAGTGGTGTGGATGACGCGCTTCATGACGGGCTCTTCGAGCGGCGGGAACGTGCGGCCGCCGAGCTCTTCGGTGATGATCTCGAAGCTGCGCCGCTCGATGTCGCCGGGCGCCATCTCCTTGGAATCCATCTAGTACTCCACTCCTTCCCGTGCACAAATCCCCTGAGCGTAGGGGTGTTTCTCGCACCGCATCTCGGTTATG
>CALBBA010000100.1 GCA_937926755.1 uncultured Collinsella sp. | reverse complement strand
CGTCCACCAAGGACCAGGTGGTCATTGACAAGCTGGCGCTCGATGTTGCGGGCAACGATGCCGAGGCGACCCTGGGGCTCAATAAAAAGAGCATTCGTACGTGGGCGCGCAAGGCTCGCAAGCACAAGGACGGCCTGGTGATGGTGCCGGTCTACTTTGTCGATCGCCCGGCAACGGACAGTCGCGACGGCGAGCAAGTGCGCATCGCTGTAAATGGCCAGACAGGTCGCGCGGCCGCAGTGGTGTTTAGCGACAAGCGCGAGACGCATATCGTGGCCCCGCTCAATCCGAGCCTGCATCTGTCCGGTGAAAGTACCGTGCACGCCACGCCTATCGAGGTCAAATACGTTAAATCGCCGTTCCTATACCAGATCGTGCGCCGCGGAGGCGGCGAGCAACCGCAGCAGGTGGCGGCCGCAGCCGAGGGCTCCTACCGAGAAGAAAAGCCCAAACGCAAGGGCTTGTTCGCCGCGATTTTTGGGAAGTAGGGGAGCGCGAGCTGCTGTCCAGTCGATTAACGGGAAGTGGATGTAAATAAACGGTGGAGCGGCTGCACAAGAGCCACCCCGCTGGGTAAAATCAAGTTGTGCCTCGGAACCCGCTCCTCAGCTAGTCACACTTCGGAAGCGCGGGCAACGCAGGTGCTATCGTCTAAAGGGCCGGCTGCAACCGGCCCTTTTCTGTGGCAGCCAATGGGCCCACATCAGACGAAGGTCGCGTTTTTACCTGTCGGGTCACGCTTGCCAGCCACGGCAAGGATGTCATCGCCGGCGTCCATGACCGGTATTGTTTCGTAGCGTGCGTCACAACCGCGAGTATGCCTGCGACGGCTGCGGCGGTGTTGGTCGCACTGTGCTGTTACCCTTGCGCTTCGCCATTCGCTGCTTCGTTGATGGCGCGGTACTCGGCGCTCAGCTCGCGTGCCAGCTCCTCCTTGCTTGGAAGATACGGCAGATATTTGGCGGCAAACACTTGGTCGTTGTCTTTGGGCAGCGTGTATTCGACAATCGAATTGCTTTTGTCTGCGCAGAGAACAATGCCTATGGGCGGGTTGTCGCCTTCGTTCATGAGTTCGCGCGTGTAGTAGTTCACATACATTTGCATCTGGCCCAGGTCCTGATGCGTAAGATCGTCCGTCTTAAGGTCGATGAGCACGAAGCAGCGCATCAGATAGTTGTAAAAAACAAGGTCAATATAGAAATGGCGTCCATCAAAGGTGATGCGCTTTTGGCGCGCCTCGAAAGCGAAGCCACGGCCAAGCTCCAGCAGGAACTTCTGAAGATGCGTGATGAGCGCCTGCTCTGGATCGCTCTCGCGAAACGCAGTATCGTCCGAGAAACCTAAAAACTCCAGTACATATGGGTCGCGGATGATATCCTCGGGGCGACGAGCCGGGGCGCTCATTTGGATTTCCTGGGTGACGGCCTCCTTGTCCTTGCTGGCAAGCAGGCGCTCGCGGAACATGGTGTTGATCTGGCGTTCGAGCTGGCGCGTGCTCCAGCGAGAGTTGGCGCATTCGTTCATGTACCAGGTGCGAGCTTCGGGGTCAGGAATGCGTATTAACCTGCGGTAATGTGTCCAGCTCAATTCGGGACGCAGTGAGTCCCGAATTGGAAATGCAAGATAGAACTGACGCATTTTGCGCAGCTCTCTTGCTTCAAAACCTTTACCAAAATCCTTGGTAAGTCTGATTGCGAGGGCCTTGAGCAGCGCCTCTCCATACTTGGCGCGCTCCTCTCCGCCCTGCTCATCAACAATGCTCTTGCCGATCTCCCAATACGCCTCAACCATCGCAAAGTTAACGGCGGTATAGGCCTTGTCGCGAGCGGCGTTGAGAATTGAGGAGACCTGCTTGTAAAAACCTTCGGGCACGATTGCCGATTCTCCACGGTTTACCAGTTCGCCCATCACTGTCGCCCCACTTTCCTCTTGTGGAATGCATCTTGATTGCATTTAGTTTAAAGCCTCGC
>CALBBA010000099.1 GCA_937926755.1 uncultured Collinsella sp. | reverse complement strand
TAAACTCACCGTCTGACTTTTTGACTCCCTCCTTCGGGGTCATTCCGCCGTCAAATGAGAACCTATCGACTTTTTTAGACACGCATGTAATCGACGAAGACTCAATGCGCTGTTTCTTCAACGAGTCCATTTACATCTCCAATCGGAAGGAATTCTTATCAGCCAAAGGACCAGAATCCCTATAAGCAGGGGCTTTTCCTCCTGGTATTACAGACAAAAGCGACGAGCTAAGCGTTGCAGTTCTCTCATGGGTTACCAAGCCCAAGTATTCGCGCGCCTCAGGAACATCGCGAATGAGCTTCATAAGGGTATTGGCGGTAACAGTCTGCTGAGACGCTCCGTTCTCCCATCGAGATGACGTTGGTTTTGAAACTCCTAAAAGTGATTCAAATTCATGCTGAGTCAAGCCAAGATCTGAGCGCAAATGCTTTATTTCCGAGGGAGTTAGAAGCTCATGAGCCTTGGCGTATTGCGCGGCAAGCGCATGGGCGAGTTTAGTCGCCTCCACAGCGGTCATTTCATCGTTGCCGCACTCACAAATATAATGCTCAATTCCTTCAACAGTAATTTTTTCGCCACGGTAAGTTTCAGTCATTGGCGCCGAGGTAAATTGCATTTCCCTACCGCACTCCATGCAACGCATGACTCCTCCTTTAATGAATATATCCATCGATGTTCGCAGACAAGACGTTTAAATGCGCCTTGCCTTCAGAATCGATTGAAAACTTAACGTACCAATCCTCACATTCAAAATCCCGACAAACATAGACGTCTGCGTAAACATCGTGCAAGGGCCCATCCATATCGAGTGCGATAGATTTCCTGAAATCGCCGGGCTTTAGGCAATCAAATAAATCGGCGAGAAAACGATCAATATCCAAATAGCCAAACTGGTTGATCAGGTGCCTGCGCACCCTGCCGTTTACAACCATCTCTCCCGAGCGAGCCAAGGATTTGGCCTCGTCTAGCGAATATGTCGGCCGGAACTTGGTTCGGTTCATGACCACCCCTTAGTTAGCATGTTGCTAACTATATTCGCATAGTTGCCAATTGGCAACTACATTTAGCGCACCAACGTAAGCAATCGTTCGGATGGCACCTCAAGCCCGACAAGAACAACCCTGACCGCAAAATCAAAGAGCACGGGCGTGCGGAGCTAGACATAGGCAACGGCCTTACGGACCTTTCCTGGAAGGTACCTG
>CALBBA010000098.1 GCA_937926755.1 uncultured Collinsella sp. | reverse complement strand
TCCTTCTGTGGGGCTTCTGGCGGCGCGACTGGCCGTACGCTGCACCCGGACAACATGGGCGCCGGCCCTGCCTCTTACGGCATGACCGACACCATGGGCCGTATGCACTCCGACGCCCAGTTCGCCGGTTCTTCCTCCGTGCCTGCGCACGTCGACATGATGGGTCTCATCGGCATGGGTAACAACCCCATGGTCGGTGCCACCGTCGCCTGCGCTGTCGCCGTCGAGGAGGCCCTCAAGGCCTAGTCGCGCCCGCGCGATGCTCACATAACTGAGCTTTGGAGCCGCTACCCACCCGGGTAGCGGCTCTTTTTGTTTGCGCTGTCGCAGGGTAGCTAATGCCGATATATCAGTTGGGGCGAAATACAAGATGTGATGAGATGGAGCGTCAGAGCGTCCATGACGCTCACCTGCCATATTTGCCCTTTACCGATTTGCCGGGTCTTTGCGGCCCCATTGCCGATCACCCGTGCGACAATGCGCCGGACGAGAAAGGAATCCGATGGAATCGACTGATGTACTGGTAATTGGATCTGGCATTGCGGGCCTTTGTGCCGCCATCGAAGCGGCACGCACGGGTGCAACCGTCACTGTGGCAAGCGCCGGCAAGACCATGAGTGGATCGAGCTTCTTCCCGGGTACCTGGGGCTTCGGCCTCATCGGTCCCGTCGACGAAGACGACGAGCAGGACCTCATCGACACCATCCTGGCCGTCGGCGGCGGCGTTGCCGACCCCGAACTCGTCCAAACGTTCGTCCACGGCATTCCCCAAGCGATTGACTGGCTCGAGCAAGACCTGGGCGTTGAGCTCCAGCGTCCGCAAAGCGCCAAGAGTGCTCAACAAAAGCAATTTATCCCCTGCTTTGACCACAAGACGCGCATGTGGCGCGGCCTCACCCGCAAGCCCCTTGAGGACGCTCTGACGACCTGGATCGAGTCGCTTGGCATTCGCCTGCTCCCCCGCCATGAGCTTATCGACCTTGTTGAGGACACGAACGGCAGAATAACCGGAACCGTACTCTACGACCTTACCGAAAATCGAATCGTGCCCTTTGCTGCCAAGGCCACGATCATCGCAGCCGGTGGCACAGGCGGCCTGTTCGAGCGCAGCCTTACGTCGGCTGATGTGCTCAGCTCCTCGCAGGCCATCGCACTGGCGCACGGCGCAACACTTACTAATATAGAGTTCATGCAGATGATGCCTGGCTTCATCGAGCCCAGGCGTAACTTGGTCTTCAACGAGAAAACCTGGCGCTACGTGCATGTAGACCAGCCGGTAGATATTGCCGACGACAAGCTGGACGACCTGCTCGAGCAGCGCTCTGGATATGGTCCCTTCACGTCACGCTTGGCCTCCCGCGCTATCGATCTCGTCATCGATCAGACAAGTGTCGAAGGCCTGGCACTCCACTACGACTTCCCTCGCGAGGATGTCCCAGAGTTTGTGCAGACCTTTGCCACCTGGCTGCAAGACGAGCACGGCATCGCTCCGACTGACGAGATGCGCGTTGCGATGTATGCCCACGCCGCTAATGGCGGCATCAAGATCGATAAGACCGCGTACACGGGCGTTGAGGGTCTCTACGCTTGCGGCGAGGCGACAGGCGGCATGCACGGAGCCGACCGCATTGGTGGCTTGTCAAGCGCCAACGGCATCGTGTTTGGGCGCATCGCTGGCGCATCGGCAGCCCTTGCAGCGCAGAAAGAGCCTGAGGCAGCCCTGAAGGCGGATATCGCCCTCCCCCAGTACGGCATTGCCACAACAGATGCCGAACGCCTGACGCACGGCCTCAAACACACGATGAGCACCCATTGCATGATCAACCGCACAGAGACGGGCCTATCCGAGGCACTGCACGAGCTTGAGGGCTTGAAGACGGAGGCAACGACCTTGAGCACGCAGAAAGTCCTGGACAGCGAAGTCGCAGCCCTCGCCCGCCTGCAATCGCAGATTCAACTAGCACAGGAAATGGTCAAAGCCATGCGTAAGCGAACTGAAAGCTTAGGTTCGCACTATCGAGCAGACTAAATCGATTCTCACTTTGAGTTTGATCACAACTTCTCAACATGCATCGAGCCCCGTGAGCATAATTCTCATAAGGAGAGCACGTTTATGGGGCTTTAGCCGTGTTTCCCTAAGGGAATCACGGTGCAGTTTCCCCAACTTCGCGCCCTGACGGGTTCGACCCCATGCGAGGTCAAAAAAAGACGGCCAACTTTCGTTGACCGTCTTAACTTGCTTTGGTGGGCCGTCAGGGGGTCAGCCTGCTTTGCAGGCGACCGCTGCGGCGCCAAGGCGCCTTGCGCGCTACGCTGGTAAATGCTCACGCATTTCCTCAGCTTCGCGCCCCGACGGGTTCGACCCCATGCGAGGTCAACAAAAAAACGACCAGCCTGAGCCAGTCGCTTTAACAATCTTTGGGTGGGCCGTCAGGGGGTCGAACCCTGGACCTTGGGATTAAGAGTCCCCTGCTCTACCAACTGAGCTAACGACCCGATATCAACACGAAGCAAGAACTGGGGTGGGTAAAGGGACTCGAACCCTCGACCTACGGGACCACAACCCGTCGCTCTAGCCAACTGAGCTACACCCACCGTGTCCTGTGCGCTTCGCGCTCGACTATTATTGCAAGGAACGCCACGCGATGCAAGCCCCAATTTTCAAGAATTTTGAAAAGAGTTTTTCGAGACCATTTCGAGCAAATCCCACCGGTTTCATAGGAGTAAACTTGCCCCACTGCAAATGCTCGAAAGGACAAGCATGAAAGAACTCTCCAACCGTACGGCAACGTTTACCGATTCGGTCATCCGCCGCATGACGCGCATCTCCAATAAGTATGGCGCCGTCAATCTCTCGCAGGGCTTCCCCGACTTCGATCCCCCGGCGCAGCTGCTCAACAGCCTCAGCGCCATCGCCAGCGACCCCAAGCCGCTCTATCACCAGTACTCCATCACCTGGGGCTCCCAGGCCATGCGCGAGGCGCTCGCCGCCAAACAGGAGCACTTTATGGGCATGCCGGTGAACCCCAACGAGAATATCGTAGTCACCTGCGGCTCCACCGAGGCCATGATGGCCGCCATGATGACGGTCACAAACCCCGGCGACAAGGTCGTCATCTTCTCGCCGTTCTACGAGAACTACGGCGCCGACACGATCCTTTCGGGCGCCGAGCCCATCTACGTGCCGCTTAACCCACCTGCGTTCGACTTTGACCGCGAGACACTCGGGGCGGCCTTCCGCGACAACGATCCCAAGGCCATCGTCCTGTGCAACCCTTCCAACCCCTGCGGCAAGGTCTTTACGCGCGAGGAGCTCACCTTTATCGCCGACCTCTGCAAAAAGTACGACGCCTACTGCATCACCGACGAGGTATACGAGCACATCGTCTACGCGCCCCACGAGCACGTCTATATGGCCACGCTGCCCGGCATGTTCGATCGAACCATCAGCTGCAGCTCGCTGTCCAAGACCTACTCCATCACCGGCTGGCGCCTGGGCTACACCATCGCCCCTGCCGAGATCACCGAGCGCATCAAAAAGGTCCACGACTTCCTCACCGTGGGTGCCGCCGCTCCCCTGCAGGAAGCCGTCGTCACCGCCCTCAACTTCGACGACAGTTATTACCAGGAGGTCCTCGACCTCTACACCGCCAAGCGCGACCTATTCTGTCAGGGACTCGACAGCATCGGCCTCACGCACAACGTGCCGCAGGGCGCCTACTACGTGATGATGGACATCTCTGAGTTTTGCTATGACAGCGACCTCGACTTCTGCGAGGACCTAGCCTCAAAGGTGGGCGTGGGCGCCGTGCCCGGCTCGAGCTTCTTCCGCGAGCCTGTCAACCATCTGGTCCGTTTCCACTTTGCCAAGCGAGACGAAACGCTCAACGCAGCACTCGAGAACCTCAAGTCCCTGCGAGATAAAATCAAGCCGCGCGGGTAGAGACGGCCCAACAACTAAAAGCACCAAAGAAACCTCGCATCGTCCGTTGGGCTGCAAGGTTTCTTTTTATAGCGCTTTCTTAGTTTTTTAGGGCGCTATACTTTAGAGGTGAAGTAACTCGCCCAATAGAGAGGGACGCTATGGCAGAGCAGCAGCTTATCGGAGCGCTCGAGGCCGGCGGCACAAAGATGGTGTGCGCCACGGGCTATGCGGACGGCACGGTCCTGGAGCGCGAGCAGATTGCGACCACAACCCCGCAGGAGACCGTTGAGGCCGTCAACGCATGGTTTGCAGACAAAGGCATCGCCGCCCTGGGCATCGGAGCTTTTGGCCCCACCGCAGTCAACCCCGCCTCGCCCCAGTACGGCAAGATCTTGGAGACCCCCAAGACGGCATGGCGCTACTTTGACCTGCTGGGCACCATTCAAAACGAGCTCGACATTCCCTGCGGCTACGATACCGACGTCAACGTCGCCTGCTTGGGCGAGGTCACCTTTGGTTGCGCCCAAGGCCTCACGGACGTGGTGTATCTGACCATCGGCACCGGCGTGGGCGCCGGCGTGCTTTCGGGCGGCCAGCTCGTGCACGGCATGATGCACCCCGAGGCCGGTCACATCCTGGTCACGCGCGACCCGCGCGACACCATTGGCGAGCACAGCGCCTGCCCCTTCCACGACAACTGTCTCGAGGGCCTCATCGCCGGCCCCGGCGTTAAAAAGCGCTGGGATGGCAAGAGCGCCGGAGACATGGCCGATGACTCGGAGGCCATGGACCTGCTCGCCGGCTATCTGGCACAGGCACTCATGACCTACACGCTGTGCTACGCGCCGCAAAAGATCATCATCGGCGGCGGCGTGGCCGACCACACTCCCATCGTGCCGCTCGCACGCAAAAAGTGCGCCGAGATGCTCAACGGCTATATCGTCACGCCCGAGGTCAACGACATCGATAGCTACATCGTCAACAACAGCCTCGAGGGCAAGCAGGGCATCATGGGCTGCCTGGCCCTGGGCGCACAGGCGCTTCAGTAGCAGACGCACCCACGGGGCGTGGCACGCCCGGCAAATCCGACCTACGGAACGACGCCACCACGCCTCATATAAGCCCTCAAATAAAAAAGGCCGCCTAGGACCAAACAATACGTCCTAGGCGGCCTTTTTGGCGCACATCAGCGACCGTAAGAGATATCGGAGCACAACGCCCGTTGCCGCTCCACAGCAGTCGATCATCACATCGGTGATCATTCCAGCGCGTCCCGGCACAAAGAGCTGAATCGTCTCGTCGATCGAAGGAATCAGCAGCAGGAACACCGCCGTGGGCAGCAGCACGTCAAAGGTGCGCCGGCCCTCAAAATCAAAGGCGTGCGTTGCCAGGATGCCGAGCACCATATACTCGGTAAAATGCGCGCACTTGCGAACAACAAAGTTGGTCACCCATTCATATGGAAGTCCCACGCCGTGCAGGAAACCGCGGATAGCTTCCATGACCGTTAGACTCAGTGAGCCCGACCCCGAGCCGGGAACCAGCGAATTGCCCCAGATCAAGAGCGCCATCAGGCAGGTCACGACCGCCCATTTTCGATTGATCTTAACCATGCAGAAGTTATGCCTCCGCGCGGAGCGGCGCAAAGCTGGCGGTACCGCCCTCGATAACGCTCAGATAGGCACGGCCCGTACGCTTGGCGGTAGAGGACTGCAGGCGCTCGATCTCTTCCTCGAGGATCTGATTGACGCGCTCGTGACGACGATTTTCCATAATGCCGGCGGCAATAGCCTCGGCTCGCTCGATGCTCTCGCGCGAGATACGGGCAGTATCCTCGGGGAACACAGCACTGTGACGGCCGACATAGGCGGGGACAGCAGGCTGAGGGGCAGCGACGGGAGCGGGGGCCGTAACAGGAGCAGGCTCGTCAATCTCATCCAGGATCGCGGTGGCGGCGGCCCACATGTCCTCGTGGCCCGAGTAATCGGCCATGGGGACATCAACCTCGAGCGAGGCATCCGGAAGGTCGCCGGTGTCGATGCGATCTTGGGCATCAATCGATGCGGTGATGGCTGCAGGCTCATCGAGGTCATCGAGATCGATGTCCGCGGCACCGGAGATGATAGGCATGCTGGCGAGGTTTGCATTGTACGGCGCAGCCTCAGCCGCCTGCTGCTGGGCAGGAGCGCCCCACAACGAGCTTTCGGCGGCACGGCGGGCGGCAACGGCCTCCTCGTCCGCGGTCATGGCTTCATCAACGTACGAATTATCGGCAGAAGCGTTCGCGTCCGCCGAGGTAGCGCTGTAGGCGTTATTGACTGCCGCGTTGGCAACGAGTGCCACGAAAGCCGCCGTGCTGCCCGCAGGGGCGGCCTGGGAGCCAGACACGGCGCGTGCCGCGGCGGCGATGTCGTCGCGATTGAAGGAGCCGGTCTGCCCGCCGTTGGTGAGCTCGTCGATGGCGACTTGATAGACGTCGCGCGAGTGTGCAGGGTCGCAGCTCACCGGCGAATCGTCGTCGAGCATACTGTCGATCATGGACCAAGCCTCGGCCTCGTCCATAGCATCTGCGGCTCGAGCGATGGTAGGGACACCATCATCGGCATGACGGCGCTGGAACGCACCAGTCAGGCCGGAAAGGAATGCCGAGGTAGACTGCTCCGCCTGAGCCTGAGAAGCAGAAGCCGCAGCGTAAGGAGTCGCATCCTGCTGCTGAGCTGGAATCGAGGCGGTCTTGAACTCGCTTTGATGCTGATTGAGATTGGCGGCACCGCCCATGGCATCGTGCTGGAACAGACGCTCTTCACGCTGCGCACGATACTCGGAGATACCCAGCGAGGCGGCATAGATACCCACGCCCGCCACCGCGCCCACGGCGAAGGGAACCGCACCCGCCACGACCGTCTCGTTCACCGACGAAAACGGCAGCGTCGCGGCATACATAACCACGGGAGCGGCAAGGCCGATCCCGCACGAAAGTCCGGCAAGGACTGCTCGTTGTGTTGCATCAGAAGAAGCCATGAGCTCTCCCCATCTTCCAGCACCCAAATCGCATCATTCAGTTGGCTGCGCGAGAGAAGATGAAGCGGGGCTATGCCCCAAAGCAACGGTATATGGTTCGTTTCATCTGCGTTTTCCGTCGCGAAGCTTAAAAGCTATTATGCGAACCCGCCCTGCCGATTGCAAGCGACGATGTCGGATTGAAACGGGAAACCTGCTGCTCGTCGGTCTTACGGTCAAAAATAAGCGCGGAGCGGCGCTATGGAAAAGGGCCGAGGCTCAAAGCCCCGACCCTTTATCGCATTGATGACTATCGCTGCGCGTGGATGACAACCTAGAACGTCTGCTCGTAGTCGCTGTGTTTTTTGGCCGAACGCACCAGGAACTCCTGGTTGGTGTTGGTGCCCTTAAGACCCTTGATAAACGATGCGGCTGCGCGCTCGGTGTTGTTCATGCCGGCAAGAATGCGACGCAGACCAAAGACAAACGGGCGCATCTGCTCGTCGACCAACAGGTCCTCGTTACGTGTACCGGAGGCAACGGGGTCGATAGCCGGGAAGATGCGGCGGTCGGCCAGGTCGCGGTCGAGCTTAAGCTCCATGTTGCCAGTGCCCTTGAACTCCTCAAAAATGACCTCGTCCATCTTGGAACCGGTGTCGATGAGGGCAGAGGCCAGGATGGTGAGCGAGCCACCGTTCTCGATATTGCGGGCTGCACCCAGGAAGCGCTTGGGCGGATACAGTGCCGCCGAATCGACGCCGCCCGAAAGGATGCGGCCCGAGGCGGGCGCCGCCAAGTTGTAGGCGCGGGCGAGGCGCGTGATGGAGTCGAGCACCACCACGACGTCGCCACCCAGCTCTACGATGCGCTTGGCGCGCTCGATGACGAGCTCTGCCACGCGGGTGTGGTTGTCGGCAGGCATATCGAAGGTCGACGCCACAACCTCACCCTTGATGGAACGCTGCATATCGGTGACCTCTTCGGGGCGCTCGTCGACGAGCAGGCAGATGAGGTGCACCTCGGGGTTGTTAATCGAGATAGACTGGCAGATCTTCTTGAGGATCGTGGTCTTGCCGGCCTTGGGCGGGGACACGATCAGGCCACGCTGACCCTTGCCGATCGGTGACACGATGTCGATGGCGCGACCGGTAATGGAGTCCTTGCCGTGCTCCATGCGCAGCGGCTCGTTGGGATAGACCGGGGTGAGGTCGCCGAACTTGGGACGGTTGCGAATCTGCTCGGGGTCCAGACCGTTGACGGTCGTGATTTTGGCGAGGCCGGCGCGCTTGTCGCCGCCGCGTGAAGGGCGCAGCGAGCCCTCGATGACGTCACCCGTGCGCAGGCGCGCGGAGCGGATGAGGTAGGCGGGCACGAAGGCGTCGTCGTTGGACTTCATGTAGCCATGGGCGTGGATGATGCCGGAGCCGTCCGGGCGAATCTGCAGAATGCCCTTGATATCGCGGAAGCCCTCGGCCTTCGCGGCGGTGGGGGAGGTTTCCTCGGCGAGGCCGGCTTTCTTTTTGCCGGTCG
>CALBBA010000097.1 GCA_937926755.1 uncultured Collinsella sp. | reverse complement strand
CCCCCCGGGGGGGCCACCCCCCACTAGAATCGGCCCTCCTCATGCCGCCTTGGCCCGTCCTGTCGGCGGCGGTGCTGGAGGTGACGCGCACGGGGATGTCATGCATGATGCCGGTCGGTCACTGTTCTGCACGCATGCTATCGGGCGTCGCTGGAAGGTCTGTGACGACGATGTCGAAAAATGGCGCTCTCAAAACTCGCAGAGTGACGGCACCCTTTAAAACCATTGGAAAATAAGGGATTTCAACAACCGACACTGTGCGCGTGCACACACAGAGTGACGGTACCCTCACACAGTGACGGTACCCTCGCACAGTGACGGTATATTCCTGAAATATCTCGTATGGTATGGATGCGCGGGGATTGGGATCCGGGCGATAGACTCGATAGTTATTCAAGGATGACCGAATGATTCGGTAAACCGTGCCCGTTGATATCAGCGGGCACGGTTCCGCTCGTTCTGCTCGGGTCTTCCAGTCGAATGGGTGCCCCGGATGCGATTCGAACGCACGACACCCGCTTTAGGAGAGCGGTGCTCTATCCCCTGAGCTACGGAGGCATGTTGTATTAGTGTAGCAGATTTGCGCCACCACCATGCAGCGCATAGCCGCTCTTCGAGATAGTCATCTGCGACGTTCTTTCAATGACTAGTTGTTTAAGAACGTCGCAGATGACTACCCAACGACTAGTTGCCTTTGTGGAAGAGGCCTTTGATAACGGAGGGGATGCTCTTGGCGCCACTGGCCGTCACATCGATAAAGTCGGGCGAACGCACGAGCTTATCCTCGTCGACGTACTTGCGGACCGCACGAAGCGTCTCTTTGTCATCGCGCGTCGAAAACGTAAAGTGACCGTTGTCCTTGGTGAAGATGGCAAAACGCGTAATCTTCTTGGTGCCGCGCAAGACCTCGGCGGCAATATAGTCGACCTCATCCCACGGGATTTGAATATAATCCTCGGGATTGCGCTCGTTATAGTACTCAAACGCCTTATTGCCCACCATTACGTTACCGTGACTGGTAAGCCCCATCAGGCAGGTTGCCGGCGTCGCCAGATCGACCTTGCTGTTCTGAGATTGCGCCATACGCGCCTCGCCCTCCAATAAAAACAATCGGACCGCATCCAGTGTACCCACCGGGTGCGGTCCGTTTCAATGGCTCAAAAGCCCTTGCCTAGCAACTCTCGGTCTTAAGCCGAAACGTGCTTACATGAAGCCGCAGACGCGACCGATGATGCCGACGGCGAAGAGAGCCAGGATGATGACGATCGGGCTGACCTTCTTCTTGAGGAGCTTGCAGACCAGCAGGGTCAGGCACACGGCGGCAAGGCCGGGGATGAGCTGATCGAGGTTGGCCTGAAGCGTGGTGACCTTCACCTGATCAAGGGCGTTAGCACCGATGGAGTTATACATCGTCAGTGCTTCCTTGACACCCTCAGAACCGGAGGGCAGGTTAGCCCAGTCGATAAAGGCGCCAGCAGACTGCGTGACCTTGGAGACGACCGGGGTGAAGGAGATGGACACCCAGCGCTCGACCAGGGCGCCGATGATGAACATACCCAGGATGGAAGCACCCTCGGTGACCTTGCCCATCAGACCGCCGGAGAGGTCCTTGGCGATGGAGGAGCCGACCTTGTAGCCAAACTCCTGCGTGTACCACAGGAAGGCGTAACGGATGATGTTCCACGCGAAGAAGAACAGCAGCGGACCGGCGATGCTGCCGGACAGGGCCATGGAAGCGCCCAGAGCGCCCAGAATCGGGCGAAGGGTGAACCAGAAGGCAGGGTCGCCGACGCCGGCGAGCGGGCCCATCATACCGACCTTGACGCCCTGGATGGCGACGTCGTCAATCGGTGCACCGTTGGCGCGCTCCTCCTCGAGAGCGAGGGTAACGCCAATGACGGGGGCGGAAACATAGGGGTGGGTGTTATAGAACTCCAGGTGGCGCTTAAGAGCGGCAATCTGGTCATCCTTGCTGGTGTAGAGCTTCTTGATCGCAGGGATCATTGCGAAGCACCAGCCGCCATTCTGCATACGCTCGTAGTTCCACGAGCCCTGAAGGAACTGATGACGGAAGCAAACCTTCTTGCGGTCAGCCTTGGTGAGCTGAATCTTGTTCTCTGCCATATGTATCACTCCCCTCCTACTCGTAATCGTTCAGAATATCGCCGAGCGGGTCGCCGGAGCCACCGCCCATGCCGCCACCCTGCTTGGCCAGATCCTTAAGGCCAAGGTAGATGAGGGCAAGGGAGATGCCGATGAGGCCAAGGGCGATCAGCGTGAGCTGAGGGATGGCAGCAAGGACAAAGCCGAGGATGAAGAACGGCCAGGTCTCCTTGGTGGCCATCATGTTAATGACCATGGCGTAACCGACGGAAGCGACCATGCCGCCGCCGACAGCCATGCCGCCGGACAGCCAGTCGGGCATAGCGTTAAGCGCGTTGGTAACTGCCTCGGCCGGGATGATGCACAGAAGCACTGCCGGGATGGCGATACGAAGGCCCTGCATAAGGATGGCAATGTACTGCCAACGCTCGATGCCGGCGAAGTCGCCCTTCTCGGCGCAACCGTCCATGGCGTGAGCGATAGCGGTAGCCAGGGTACGGCAGATCATGGTCAGGAACAGACCAGCGACCGACAGCGGGACAGCGACGGCGATAGCGGCGGTAACGGCCTTCGACCGATCGGTAGCGCCGCCGTTGAGGGCGAGCACCATGATGATCGAAGAAGCGACCGAGGCCAGAGCGGCGTCAGGCGCGACAGCGGCGCCGACGTTAGCCCAGCCAAGGGCCATCATCTGGAGCGAACCGCCCAGGAGGATGCCCTCCTGAAGGTGACCGGTTACGAGACCGATAAGCGTGCATGCCACGAGCGGCTGATGGAACTGGAACTCATCCAGAATGCCTTCCATACCGGCAAGCAACGCGACAATCGCAACAAGCAGAATAGTGATTGCAGACATGTATCGGACCCTCCTTTACTATGCTTGAGCGGCCAGTTCGGCCTTAGCTTTCTTCAACATGGCGTCGAGATCCTCGGAGGAATCCGAAGGAACCTTGCGGACCTCGAACTTGACGCCCTTAGCCTTGAGGGCCTCGAGAGTCTTGACGTCGTCATCGCCCATGGCGACGGCGTTGGTGACGACGACCTTGCCCTTGGAGTGAGCCATGGAACCGATGTTGACTTCCTTGATGTCGACGCCGGCCTCGATGGCCTTGAGCAGATCCTGCGGGTTCTCGAAGAGCAGCATCGCCTTGGTGTCACCAAAGCGCGTGTCCTTGACGACCTCGGCCATCTTCTTGATGGGCACGACGTTGGCATGGACTCCCGGAGGGGCAGCCTGCTCGATCATCGTCTTGCGGAGCTCGTCGTGAGCAACGCCGTCGGAAACCACGATGATGCGGTTGGGGTTGATCTGCTTGGTCCACGTGGTGGCCACCTGGCCATGGAGCAGACGGGTGTCGATGCGGACGTGGGCAATCTTGATGTGCCCGTCGCCGATGACCGTTCCCGGAGGGATGGCGCCTGCAGGAGCAGCAGCGGCCGCAGCCGGCTTCTTCTCCTCGGGCTCCAGAGACTCGGGCTTGACGCGCACGCCAGCCTTAGCCTCAGTCACGAGATGTTTTGCGATCGCATGTGCAGTGTTCTTTGCGTCAAAGCGCTGCGAATATGCCTCGATGAGCATAGGCAGGTTGACACCGGTGACGATAGCCCAGGAATCGTGGCCCTCGATGAGCCCGCTGATCTGGTTGAACGGCGTGCCGCCCCACAGATCAACGAGGAAGAGCACCTGCTCCTGGTCCTCGAAGGAAGCGATTGCTTCCTCGACCTTGGCACGGAAGTCGTCGGGGCCCATGCTCGGCTCGAGCGAGACCACGGCTACAGACGGCTGATCGCCAAAGACCATCGAGCCCGTCTGCTTGATTCCAGCAGCCAAGTCCCCGTGGCTAGCAAGAACAATACTTACCATCACATAACCTCCTTTTTGTCTACGTATTTCCTACACGACATTAAGGAAGTATACCTGTTTGGTTTGTGGAATTATAGCTAAATTCGCAAAAGGTTGGTTTATTTGTTTAAACGTCTGTGTTTGTTACAAGTTCATTACATTGCTGATTTTTGGCTTATTACACGCCAAGTCGTCGCACATCAAGCCATGCATTTTACAGATACAAACAGGCTGTTCATTAATATCGATTTTGGCAAGCGCGAATGCGCTTGAACTGCCGGCATTTTGTTTAAACAGACATGACTTGACTAATATCGTGACTTATGTTCCACGAAACAACTCAAAATAGTTGCGGTGGAATAGTTCTTGTTTAAGAGCCAGAAGGCTGGATTGGGGGTGCGGACAGAAAGTTGGACCGTGAAGCGGTCCGGACTGGAGGTTCGCATG
>CALBBA010000096.1 GCA_937926755.1 uncultured Collinsella sp. | reverse complement strand
CACCACCGGCGACACCCTGTGCGCTGAGGGCAAGGAGATTGTCCTCGAGAAGATCGAGTTCGCTAAGCCCGTTATCGACGTTGCCATCGAGCCCAAGACCAAGGCCGAGCAGGACAAGATGTCCCTGGCTCTGACCAAGCTCGCCGAGGAGGACCCGACCTTCCAGGTGTCCACCAACCACGAGACCGGCCAGACCATCATCGCCGGCATGGGCGAGCTGCACCTCGAGATCATCGTCGACCGTCTGCTCCGCGAGTTCAAGGTTGACGCTAACGTTGGTAAGCCCCAGGTTGCCTACCGCGAGACCGCTGGTCACGACGTCGAGAAGGCTGAGGGCAAGTTCGTCCGTCAGTCCGGCGGTCGCGGTCAGTACGGCCACGCCGTCATCAAGCTCGAGAAGATGGAGGAGGGCTTCGGCTACGAGTTCGTCAACGCTATCGTCGGCGGCGTCGTGCCCAAGGAGTACATCCCGTCCATCGACAAGGGCATCCAGGAGGCCCTGAACACCGGTGTTATCGCCGGCTTCCCGGTCCTCGACGTTAAGGTCACCCTGTTCGACGGTTCTTACCACGAGGTCGACTCCTCCGAGGCCGCCTTTAAGATCGCCGGTTCCATGGCTATCAAGGACGCCCTCAAGAAGTCCGATCCGCAGCTGCTCGAGCCGATCATGGCTGTCGAGGTCGAGACCCCCGAGCAGTACATGGGCGACGTTATGGGCAACCTCTCCGGTCGCCGCGGCAAGATCGAGGGCATGGAGGATCGCAAGAACAGCAAGCTCATCCGTGCCAAGGTGCCGCTGGGCGAGATGTTCGGTTACGCTACCGACCTTCGCTCCCAGACCCAGGGCCGTGCATCCTACACGATGCAGTTCGACTCTTATGAGCCCGCGCCCAAGTCCATCGTGGACGAGGTCATGAGCAAGAACGCCTAAGTTCGAGCTCCCTGTTACGTAATCCGCGAGAACATCTCTCGCACTCTTTGGAGGTTTAAGTTGGCTACCCAGAAGATCCGCATTCGCCTCAAGGGCTATGATCACGAGGTCGTCGATCAGTCCGCGAAGCTCATCGTCGAGACCGCTCAGAAGACCGGCGCTCGCGTTTCCGGTCCTGTCCCCCTGCCCACCGAGCGCAACCTGTACACGGTTATCCGCTCGCCGCACGTGAACAAGGACTCCCGTGAGCAGTTCGAGATGCGCACCCACAAGCGCCTCATCGACATCCTCGACCCCACCTCGGGCACTGTTGATTCGCTCATGCGTCTCGACCTCCCCGCTGGCGTCGACATCGACATCAAGCTCTAAGCGATATCGCTCATAGCTTAAAGGGCTCCGCTGCCGTTACGGTAGCGGGGCCCTTTTGTTTTGAGTTTAGATTTTGGGATAGCGAATTCGTCTGCCGAGCCGACGGCTGCGGCGCCCTATTCGCTCAGGGGGCGCAAGGATGCTTCTTCGAAGTGGAAGACGCACAAGCCGCTCTCGGTCTCAATGCATGCGCGGCCGCAATCGTCGACCGTTCTAAATATGCCTCGTGCCAGCTCGTCTCCAGCGGGGGAGCGGGCGATAACGTGCTTCCCGATCCAATTAAGGTGGGCGATATATTCGTCGTGGACGGGCGCGAGCGGACCGGCATCTTCTTCCTTGGCGTTGAGGCGCTCTGCCCAGGCATCTGCAGCGTCTATAACTGCGTGATAGACCTCATCGAGGAGCATGTCGACGGCAGGTACGCTCTCGTTGAGATCCGAGAGACCGATTGCCGGCAGGCCGCCATCGGGCACCTCTTGGGGCGCATAGTTCACATTGACGCCAATGCCGCAGACGGCGAAAGGTTTGCCTTCGTTATCGCGTGCGGCCTCGACCAGAATGCCGCCGAGCTTGCGTCCTCGCGCGACAAGGTCGTTGGGCCATTTAAGGCGAATCTCGTTTGCAAGACCCTGCTTTTCGAGTGCTTCGAGCACCGCTAGGCCGCTGACGGCGGCAAGACCAGAGAACTTTGCAGGATTAACGCATGGGCGCAGGACAAGCGAAAGCAATAAGTTGCCGACGGTTGAGTCCCACTTGTGCCCGCGCCGGCCGCGCCCTGCTGTTTGAGCCCGGGCGGCAAGTCCTGTGCCGTGCGGCGCTCCCTGTTTTCCTGCTTCGAGCAGGTCATCGTTGGTCGATCCGGTTACGTCGACTATCGTTAAACGAGAATCCAAAACGGCTGCTACCTCCTAAGTTAATAAGGCAATCGCGCAATGGTGTCGAGAGATAGACACAATGTGAAGCCTTTGTCGCATTTGGACAATTTAATGTTAACACGTCAACAACGACTAAAATGCGCTATCCTCTCTTGGTCGATGTAAACACGTCAACAACTCAAAGGAGGTTAGTGATGGGTTTCACGATTCTTGGAACAGGCTCGGCGCTTCCTGAACGCAGTGTTTCCAATGACGAGCTGTCTGAGTTCCTCGATACCTCGGATGAGTGGATTTTTACCCGCACAGGTATCAAGAGCCGCCACGTCTGCACCACCGAGTCACTTGACGACCTTGCCGTAGCGGCGAGCGAGCGGGCACTCCAGGTGTCCGGAATCGACGCGAGCCAGCTGGATCTGATCGTCTGCTCGACGACGACGGGTGACCACCTTGTTCCCGCTGAGGCGTGTGCCGTTGCTGAGCGACTAGGCGCGACGTGCCCTGCCTTCGATGTCTCGGCGGCTTGTGCCGGCTTCGTATTTGCGCTCGATGTCGCCGAGGGCTATATCGCCCGCAGCCGTGCCGAGCGCGTGCTTGTTGTTGCTGCCGAGCAGATGACGCGCGCGCTCGACTGGACCGACCGTGCCACCTGCGTGCTTTTTGGCGATGGGGCAGGCGCCGCAGTGATTGAAGCTGGGGGAGACAACCCCCTTGCCGTTGAGCTTTCGACGGCGCCCGACGTCGAGACGTTGCGCGTTCCCGGTCTGGTCGGTACCTCGCCGTTTAAGGCTTCCGCAGATAGCGTGAGCGTGCTGTCCATGAATGGCCGCCGCGTGTTCAAGTTCGGCGTCAACGCCATCTGCGACACGGTCCATAAGCTTGCGATCGATGCGGGCATTTTGGTCGAAGACATCGATCATTTTGTATTCCATCAGGCTAATGAACGAATCCTGAGCCAGGCGGTCAAGCGCCTGGGCGTGCCGGACGAGCGCGTGGTTCGCACGTTGCGCGAGACCGGCAACATTTCGAGCGCATGCATTCCGCTTGCCCTCGACCGGCTGGCAAACGCCGGTGCACTTCACACAGGCGACACCATCGCCTTGGTTGGATTTGGCGCCGGTCTGGATATAGGTGGCTATCTGCTTCGTTGGAAGTAGTCGCACATAGGAAATAAAAACGCCCTAGGGCACAACCAAAGGAGAACTACCATGGCAGATCAGAAGACCTTCGAGCGCGTTTGCGACGTTATCCGCGAGACCGCCGGCCTTGACGACGTCGAGATGAAGCCCGAGTCCACGCTCGAGGAGATTGGTCTCGACAGCCTGGGCACCGTTGAGATCCTCGTCGCCGTCGAGGACGAGTTTGGCATCCAGCTCGATACCGAGGAGAACCCCAAGACGGTCGGCGAGTTCGCCGATACGGTCGAGGCGGCATTGGAGAAGTAGAGATGCTCAAGACTCCTCTCTGCGATCTGCTCGGCATCGAAAAGCCCGTGTTCCAGGGCGGTATGGCCTGGATTGCCGATGCCTCGCTGGCGTCCGCAGTGTCCGAGGCGGGTGGCTTAGGCATCATCGCGGCCATGAACGCCGACGCCAACTGGCTTCGCGACCAGATTCATAAGCTGCGCGCCAGGACGGATAAGCCCTTTGGCGTCAACGTCATGCTCATGAGCCCGTTCGCCGACGAGGTCGCCCAGGTTGTGATTGACGAGCGAGTACCGGTCGTCGTGACGGGTGCCGGCAATCCAACCAAGTACATGAAGGCGTGGAACGAGGCGGGCATCAAGGTCATCCCGGTCGTTGCCTCGGTGGCGCTGGCGCGCCTTGTGGCGCGTCGTGGGGCCACGGCGGTTGTTGCCGAGGGCACCGAATCGGGCGGCCATATTGGCGAGACCTCGACGATGGCACTGGTGCCGCAGGTCGTCGATGCGGTCGACATTCCCGTCGTGGCTGCCGGCGGTATTGCCGACGGCCGCGGCATGGCGGCCGCCTTTATGCTGGGCGCCGCCGGCGTGCAGGTGGGTACGCGCTTTCTGATCGCAGACGAGTGCACCGTATCGGAGCAGTACAAGGAGATGGTCCTGAAGGCCAACGACACCTCGACGCGTGCGACCGGCCGCTCGACGGGACACCCGGTGCGTGCCCTCAAGAGCCCCTTTACCAACGCCTACGCTAAGAGCGAGGCGGCGGGCGCAAGCGTCGAGGAGCTCGGGGCCATGGGCACGGGCGCCCTTCGCAAGGCCGCCAGGGACGGTAATTACGAAGAGGGTTCGTTTTTGTGTGGACAGATTGCCGGCATGGTTAGCGAGCGCCAGAGCGCACGTGAAATCGTTGACGATCTGGTCGATGGCGCCGAGCGCGTCCTGAAGGGTGCGTGCGCATGGGTAGCGTAGCGTTTCTGTTTGCCGGCCAGGGTGCCCAACACCCCGCGATGGGCGTCGATCTGATCGAGACATCGCCGGCGGCCGCCGAGGTGTTCGCCATTGCCGACGAGGTGCGCCCGGGGACCAGCGAGCAATGCCGGAGTGCCTCCAAGGAGGAGCTCTCGCAGACCGAGAACACGCAGCCGTGCGTGTTCGTTCACGACCTAGCAGCGGCTGCCGCCCTGCGTGAGCGCGGCGTGGTACCTGCCGCCTGTGCGGGATTCTCGCTAGGCGAGGTCGCCGCGCTCACCTTTGCGGGGGCGTTCGATACGCGAGCGGGCTTTGAGCTCGTGTGCGAGCGCGCGGCGCTGATGGCCGCGGCTGCCGAGCGCCATCCGGGCGGCATGCGCGCCGTCATCAAGCTCGATGCGGCGCAAGTCGAGAACCTGGCAAAACAGGCCGGCGAGGACTGCTGGCCGGTCAACTACAACAGTCCGCAGCAGACGGTTGTTGCCGGACCGCCCGAGGCGCTGCAGGAGCTCGACGTCCTAGTAAAAGAGGCTGGCGGCCGGGCCATGAAGGTCGCGGTGTCGGGTGCATTCCATAGCCCCTATATGGCCGAGGCGACTGAGGGGCTGGCGACGTATATCCAAGCCGGCCACGCGCCGTCACCGCTGCTGATTCCGGTCATGGCAAACATGACGGCGGCGCCCTATCCGGCGGACCCGCGAGCGGCATCGGATGTCTTGGCCAACCAGGTGAGCCATGCCGTGCGTTGGGTCGACACGCTGCACACTCTGCAGGATCAGGGCATCGACACGTTTATTGAGGTCGGTCCTGGCAAAACACTGTCGGGCCTGGTCAAGCGTACGCTGAGCGACGTTCGCGTGTATTCGTGCGAAACGGCCGAGCAGGTCGCAGCTATTGCCGATGAGCTCGCATAGCCCACAGGGCTGTAACCCGAAAGGAATGACATGGGCAACTTGAACAACGGCGCGCTCGAGCGCAACGACTCACGCCGTGTGGCACTGGTCACGGGCGGCTCGCGGGGAATCGGCCGCGCTTGTGCGGTTGGCTTGGCGGAGGACGGCTTTGATATCGCCGTTGTCTATGCCGGTAGCGTCGATGCCGCGCGCGAGACATGCGGAGCCTGCGAGATGGTTGGCGCCACGGCGCGCGCATATCAATGCGACGTGGCAGACCCCGCTGCCGTCAATGCGTGCGTGGAAGTGGTTCTCAACGACTTTGGCTCCATTTGGGCGCTCGTCAACAACGCCGGCATCACGCGCGACGGCCTGCTCATGCGTATGGGTGACGATGCCTTCGACCGCGTGCTCGATGTCAATCTCAAGGGCACGTTCAATACGACGCGCGCACTCACCAAGACCTTTATGCGCCAGCGCGGCGGTTGCGTCATCAACATGAGCTCGGTTGTGGGCCTGATGGGCAATGCCGGGCAGGCCAACTACGCTGCCTCTAAGGCGGGCGTGATCGGCCTGACCAAGGCGGTAGCGCGCGAGCTTGCGCCCCGCGGCGTACGAGTGAACGCGGTCGCACCCGGGTTTGTCGAGACCGATATGACGGCAAAGCTATCGGATAAGGTGCGTGCGGCATGCGAGGAGCAGATTCCCCTGAGGCGCATGGCGCGTCCCGAGGAAGTGGCCGGCGTGGTGCGCTTTTTGGCGAGCGACGCGGCTGCCTACATTACGGGCGAGGTCGTACGCGTCGACGGCGGAATGGCGATGTAGAAACCAGGGCCGAAGAACGGCTTGGATGAGGAGACCATGATGGAACAGAGAGTTGCAATCACCGGCATCGGTGCCGTATCGCCGCTCGGCAACACGGCGCTTGCCACCTGGGCGGCCATGTGCGCCGGCACGTGCGGCATCGGCCCGATCACGCACTTCGATACCGATGCGTTTACCGTCAAGGTGGCGGCCGAAGTCAAGGGCTTTGACGGCAACGAGTACTTTGGCAAGCGTGATGCAAAGCATCTGGACCCCTGCGTTCAGTTTGCGATGGCGGCTTCGGACGAGGCTATGCACGATGCGGGCTTTGATGTCGAAGGCGCCATCGATCGAGAGCGCCTGGGCGTCTACGTGGGCTCGGGTGTGGGCGGCATGCAGACACTCGTCGACAACGTCCACACGATCGCCGATCGGGGGCCTCGTCGCGCATCGCCTTACATGATCGCGATGATGATTCCCAACATGGCTTCGGGCAACATCGCGATTCGCCATAAGGCAAAGGGCCCGACCCTGCCCGTCGTGACTGCCTGCGCGACTTCTGCCCATGCGGTGGGTGAGGCGTTCCGCGCCATCAAGCACGGCTATGCCGACGCGATCCTCGCGGGCGGCGCCGAGGCCGCAATTATCCCCGATGCCGTTGCGGGCTTTACGTCCTGCCGCGCATTGACCACCAACCCTGATCCCGCGACGGCATGCCGTCCGTTCGATGCAGACCGCGACGGCTTTGTGATGGGCGAGGGCGCCTGCGTGCTGGTGCTCGAGAGCATGGAACACGCGCTGGCTCGCGGGGCGCACATTTATGCCGAGGTCGTGGGTTACGGCAACACCGATGATGCCTATCACATCACGAGCCCCGATCCCGAGGCTGCCGGCATCGCCCGTGCGATATCGCTGGCGGTGGCCGAGGGCGACGTTAAGCCTTCCGAGGGCCTCTACATCAACGCTCACGGCACCTCGACCAAGCTCAACGATTCGTCCGAGACGGCGGGCATTAAGCGTGCGCTCGGCGAGGACGCGGCACGCGCCGCGCACGTCTCGTCGACCAAGTCGATGACCGGCCACATGATCGGTGCTACGGGCGCCATCGAGGTCATGGCCTGTGCCATGGCGCTCGAGCAGGGCGTGGTGCCCCCGACCATTAACTACCACACGCCCGATCCCGTCTGCGATCTTGATTACACGCCTAATCGAGCGGTTCGCGCCGACCTTACCTGGGCGCTTTCGACCAACCTGGGCTTTGGCGGACACAACGCCGCCATCGCGCTGCGTAGATATACGAGGAGCTAGAGCATGGATTCCAAAAGACTTGCCGAGATAGCCGATGTTATGGAGGACCGCGGCCTCACGCGCGTACGCGTTGAGGAGCCCGATGGCACCGCGGTCGAACTCGAGCGCGCGAGCGCCGCGCAGCCGGTTGCCGTGCCCATGCCTATGCCGAGCGCCATGGCCGCTCAAGTTGCAGCTCCCACAGTCGCGCCTGCCGCACCGGAACCCGCCACGCAGACACCTGCCGCCGCGCCGGCGCCCAAGGG
>CALBBA010000095.1 GCA_937926755.1 uncultured Collinsella sp. | reverse complement strand
TTTTGAATGACAAATTGTCGCTCTGGGCGGCGCGCAGCGTCGAGCCGTTACGCGGGTTGGTAAACCCGCGTAACTAAACACGCTCCGCGATCTCGTGGATCAGATAGTCGGTCTTTTCCCAGCCCAGGCACGGGTCGGTGATCGACTTGCCAAAGACGCCGCCGTCGACCGGCTGGTTGCCATCCTCCAGGTAGGACTCGATCATAAAGCCCTTGACCAGCTTGGAGATGGACTCGTTGCGGCGGCAGCTGTCGAGCACCTCCTTGCAAATACGATACTGCTCCAGTGGGCGCTTGCCCGAGTTGTCGTGGTTGCAGTCGATGACCGCCGCCGGGTTGGCGTAGCCGGCATGCTCGGTATAGCGCTCGGCCAGGCGCTCCAGGTGTTCGTAGTGGTAATTGGGGTAGGTACGACCGTCGAGACCGATGTAGCCACGCATAACGGCGTGTGCGAGCGGGTTGCCGTCGCACTCAACCTCCCAGTTGCGGAAGATGAAGCTTTGATGTGCCTGGGCGGCGTAGATGGAGTTAAGCATGACGGTGGTGGAACCGGCGGTGGGGTTTTTCATGCCGACGGGCACCGAAATGCCGCTCGACACCAGGCGATGCTCCTGGTTTTCGACCGAGCGCGCGCCCACGGCAACGTAGCTCAGCAGGTCGACGAGGTACTGGTAGTTGGACGGGTAGAGCATCTCGTCGGCGGTAAAGAAACCGGTCTCCTCGATGACGCGCAGGTGCATGTGGCGGATGGCCTTGACGCCTTCGAGCAGGTCATCGGGCGCCTCGGGGTCGGGGTTGTGCAGCAGGCCTTTGTAGCCAGTGCCCTTGGTGCGCGGCTTGTTGGTGTAGACGCGCGGAATGATGATGAGTTTGTCTTTGACCTCTTCGGCGACCTTGGCCAGTCGGTTCATGTACTCAAGCACTGAGTCCTCGCGGTCGGCAGAGCACGGGCCGATGATGAGCACCTTGCGTGCGTCCTCGCCGGTAAAGACCTTGGCGACCTCGGCGTCGAATGCCTGCTTTTTGGCGGTAAGCTCGGCGGAAAGCGGCATTTCCTCGCGGATCTCCATGGGGATCGGCAACCTGCGCTTGAATTCCATGGCCATATGGGGCCTCCTTTATCAATTAACGGCAACAATTGGCGAATTCTCGAATGCTCGGCATTATCCGCTGTCGCACGCTAAAGTGCAAGCGAAATCTGCCGAAAAGGGACAGGTTTATTTTGGTCGGTTTTATCTGGGGAAATGTCGGCGCTCGCCGGAAGGGGAGGGCCAACGTACGGCACGCTGGAGCAAGTTGGATCTTCTACGGCATACCCTGTGGACAAAAAATGGCAAATATGAGTACTGTTGCTAGCGTAGTATCATATCGATCTTACAAGATAATAGACACAACAGTAAATATGTTCATTAACGTTGGCACACAGAAGCATGCTACCGGGCATTTTGATCAATTTGAAGGCATATCTAGGCCGCAAAGAGGTCGTTTGGGGCAGTTTTGGCTGTTATTAAAAAGGTGACAGTACTCATATTTGCCATTTTTTGGCCACAGGGTCCGGAAGGGGCTGTCAATCGGGCCCCAAGAGAGCTAATTCGAGTGCCGTGGACGAAAAAACGGGGGCGCAGGTTGTCCTGCGCCCCCGTTCTCGGGCGTTATTCGTTCCCTGCGGCAGAATTTACGCCGCCTCGTCGAACTGCGAGTTGTACAGGTCGGCGTAGAAGCCGCCCTGGGCGAGCAGTTCGTCGTGTGTGCCCTTCTCGACGATGTCGCCGTCGCGGATCACCAAGATCACGTCGGCGTTGCGGATCGTGGACAGGCGGTGCGCGATGACAAAGCTCGTGCGGCCCTGCATTAGCGCATCCATGGCACGCTGAATAAGCTCCTCGGTACGAGTGTCAACGTTGGAGGTCGCCTCGTCCAAAATCAGCGCCGGACGGTCGGCCAAAATGGCACGGGCGATGGTCACGAGCTGGCGCTGACCCTGCGACAGGTTGGTGCCCTCCTCATTGATCATAAAGTCGTAGCCGCCGGCGAGCGTATGAATAAAGTGGTCGCAGCGTGCAGCGCGTGCGGCGGCTTCGACCTCGGCATCGCTCGCGTCGGGACGTCCGTAGCGGATGTTCTCGCGGATGGTGCCGTTAAACAGCCAGGTGTCCTGCAGCACCATGGCAAACTCGCCGCGCAGCGCCGCGCGGTCCCAGTCGCGCACGTCGACACCCTCGACGCGCAGCGAACCGCCGTCCACGTCGTAAAAGCGCTGCAGCAGCTTGATGAGCGTGGTCTTGCCGGCGCCGGTGGGGCCGACGATGGCGATGGTCTGACCGGGCTTAGCCTCGCAGCTAAAGTCGTGGATGATGGTCTTGTCGGGCGTGTAGCCAAACTTGACATGGTCGAACTCCACGTGACCGGGGCGCTTCTCGGGGATCTGCGCGTCGGTCTTTTGCTCCTCCTCGGGCGCGGCCAGGAACTCAAAGACGCGCTCGGTGGCAGCGGCCATCGACTGCATCGTGTTGCTCACGTTGCCCAGCTGCTGCACGGGCTGCGTAAAGTTGCGAACGTACTGGATAAAGCTCTGGATGTCGCCGGGCGTGGCATTGCCGGTCAGCGCGAGCTGTGCGCCCACCACGACGACGCCCACATAGCCCATGTTGCCCACCAGGCTCATAAGCGGCATCATCAGGCCCGACAGGAACTGCGAACGCCAGCCGCTAATAAAGAGTCGGTCGTTTTGACGGTCGAACTCCTCAATCGAGGCCTCGGCGCGGTCGAACACCTGAATGACGTTCTGGCCGGCAAAGTCCTCCTCGATAATGCCGTTGACGGCGCCCAGAACCTGCTGTTGCTCGCGGAAGTACGGCTGCGAGAAGTGAATCATTACGGTCAAGATAATCGCGGCGGCCGGCAGCGTGAGCACGGTGACGCCGGTAAGCGGCAGGCTGATCGAAAGCATCATGACGAGCACGCCGATAATCTGCGTCACCGACGTGATGAGCTGTGTCACGCTCTGGTTGAGCGACTGGCCGAGCGTATCGACGTCGTTGGTGATGCGGCTGAGTACGTCTCCCTTGCTGTGGCCGTTGAAGTAACTCATCGGCACGACGGCGATCTTGGCGGCGATTTCCTTGCGCATGCGGTAGCAGATCTTTTGCGTGACGCCGGTCATGAGCCAGCCCTGGACCAGGCTGCAGACAGAGCTCGCCAGATACAGGCAGAGCAAAAAGCCGAGCGTCTTGGCGATCCAGGCAAAGTCGACATCGCCGGTACCGTTGACCTTGGAGACCAGGCCTTCGAACAGCTTGGTCGTAACCTGGCCGAGCACCTTGGGTCCCACAATGTTAAAGATGACCGAGCACACGGCAAAGGCGACGGCGGCAAACACGGCAATCTTGTGCTGACCGATATAGCCGAGTAGCTGCCTCATGGTGCCCTTAAAGTCCTTGGCCTTTTCGCCGCGGCCCATGCCACCCATGCGGCCCATGGGACCGCGCCGGCGGGTGGGCTTAGGAATCTGAGTCTTGGTCTCGTCTGCCATTAGCGCTCGCCTCCTTCCATGACGGCTGCAATTTCTTCTTGGGTAAGCCCCAGCTCCTCGGCGGAAAGCTGCGACTGTGCGATCTCCAGGTACGCCGGGCAGTTGTGCAGCAGCTCCTCGTGCGTACCGGTGCCCACCACGTGGCCGTCGTCGAGCACGATGATCTGGTCCGCGTGCATGATGGTCGCGATGCGCTGGGCCACGACCACGAGCGCGGCGTCGGTAACGTTTTTGGCCAGCTCCTCGCGTAGGCGCGCGTCGGTCTTGTAGTCGAGGGCACTAAACGAGTCATCGAACACCACGACCTCGGGCTTTTTGGCCAACGCGCGGGCGATGGCCAGACGCTGGCGCTGACCACCCGAAACATTGGAGCCGCCCTGGCTGATAGGGGAGTCGTACCCGTCCTCGCGCTCGGCGATAAAGTCCTCCGCCTGGGCGACGCGTGCTGCCTGGCGCATATCCTCGTCACTCACCATGTCGCCGGCAAACTTGAGGTTGCTCTCGACAGTGCCCGAGAACAGGCGCCCCTGCTGCGGGATGTAACCAATGCGGCGACGCAGCTCGGAGAGAGTCATGTCACGCACGTCGACGCCGTCAAGCGAAATGCTGCCGCCCGTGACGTCGTACAAGCGTGGAATCAGCTGCACGAGCGTGGACTTGCCCGAGCCCGTGGAGCCAATGATGCCGAGCATCTGACCGGCATGCGTGGTGAAGTTCACGCCGCTGATGACGTCGGCGCGGGCATCGGGATACTGGAAGCTCACGTCGCGGAAGGTGAGCTCGCCGCGCGGCGCGCTGGCAGCAGGCAGTTTGGGCGAGACAGGGTCGTTGATACTCGTGGGACAGGTGATGACCTCTTCCACGCGCTCGGCTGCGACCTCGGCGCGGGGCAGGATGACCGAAACCATGGTGAGGATCATAAACGCCATGACGATCTGCATGGTGTAGGAGATGAACGCCATCATGTTGCCGACCTGCATCACGCCGTCGGACACGCCCTGCGCGCCAAACCAGACGATAAGCACGGTGATGCAGTTCATGACGAGCATCATGAGCGGCATCATAAAGCTCATGGCGCGGTTGGTGTAGAGCTGCGTGGTCATCAGATCGAGCGAAGCCTTGTCAAAACGCTCGAGCTCATGCTCCTCACGGTTGAACGAGCGGATGGGCATAAGGCCGTCGAGCAGCTCGCGGGCGGTCAGGTTCACGCGGTCCACAAAGCTCTGCATCTTTTTGAACTTGGGCATGGTGAGGCCCATGAGCACGCCGACAACGGCCGAAACCGCGATGATGGCCACGGCGATGGTCCACTCCAGGCCGGTGTGGTTGGCCAGGACGCGCATGACGGCGACGATGCCCATGACGGGGGCCATCAGACACATGCGGATAAACAGGGTTGCGGCCATCTGGATCTGCTGAATGTCGTTGGTGCAGCGGGTGATGAGCGAGACCTGGCTAAACTTGCCCACCTCGGCCGGCGAGAAGTGCATAACCTTGTTGAAGGTCTCGCGGCGCAGGTCGCGGGCGATGGAGCAGGCGGTGCGCGAAGCCACGGCACCGGTCAGGATGGTGGCGACGAGCGACACCAGGCACAGCCCAAACATCGTGGTTGCCATGCGGCTCAGGTAGGCGTTCTGCACGTCGGCGGGGTCGATACCCTGCGCCTTGTACTCGTCTTGCACATAGCTCACGGCGCGTTGGGTCACGATGGAGCCCGACATGGAGCCCATTTTGTCCGCCATTTCATTGGCGCCCTCGACGAGCTTGCTTTGGTCTACCAGACCGCCCTCGACACCTAGGCGCAGACTCTTCATGGTGATCTTGCCGCCGTCGGCATCAATCTGCTTTTGCATGTTTTGCGCCGCTGTGGCCTTCTGCTGCATCTCGACGAGCTGCTCGGGCGTCATTGCTGCCATCTGCTCGGGGGTGGGCATGGACGGGGCGGCGTTGTTGCCCTCCTCGCTGGACGTGCCCATCATGTCGCCCATGGAGCTGGCGTCGATGCCTTGGTTGAGCGAAAGGACGACGGTCTCGGGCAGGCTCATGATGTCGGCAATCTTGCCGCCGTCGGCGCGCTCCTCCTCGGTGCCCTTGTACGTTCGAATGCCGTTATTGTCCGCCTTGCCAAACACGGCCTCCACAGCTTTGGCGTCCTTGGTGCTCATAAAGAGTTCGAGGTCGTCGAGCGATTCGGCGCGAATGGTGTCGGGCACGGGCGAGGCGATGCCGCCTTGCTGCACGCCCACGTCGACGATGTCGCTCATATAGGTAGGCAGCGCCAGATCGGCGTTGCAGCTGATTACGATAAGTACGATAGCTGCGAACAGTGCCAGGACATGCTTTTTAAAGAGCTTGAGAATCCTCACTCGGCATCTCTCCTTTCTTGGTTGCGGTCGATAATTTCGTTGGCACGTCTTAGAAGGCGCACCATCTCCTGGGTATCTGTTTCGCCGAGCTGCTCGAGGAAGGCCGCGGTGCGGTCCTCGAATTCCCGGCGTTTGATTTCGATGACCTGGAATCCCTTGTCGGTCACCGTGACGTGTACGCGACGACGGTCGGTCTTTGAGTGCTCGCGCTCGACCCAACCCTTGGCCTCGAGGGCGCGCAGGATATTGGCGATACGGGCGCTCGAGACCCAGGCACAATCGGCGAGTTCGCTCGGCGTGAGCGAGCCGCCGGCGCGCATGAGGGCGCGCATGACGGCCATCTCGCCGCCGAGAGCTTTGTCCGCAAAGCGCGAAATGCGCTGATGCATGCTGCCAAACTCAGTTAAGAGTTGACGCCCAAGCTCATGGAAATCGGTATCTTCCACCGAAAACCCCTAACACTAGAAACTATTTTCGGTGAAAGATGATACCCGCGTATTCGGGTCTCATGCAGTGGGCAATATAAAGAGCGCATAAAGAGTAAAAAATTCAATCGCTGAAGCGTTTCAAAGAACTATTATGCCCGCGGTTAGGCGAGGGGTTGTCACCACCATGACGACTGGGACTCATTTATCGCCACGTGCGATGCTCCAACTTCCCGCAAGGAGACACCTGAATCAAGGGGGTTGGAGTCATGGCATTTGACTTCACGGGCAAAACCGCGATCGTTACCGGCGGCACTCAGGGCATTGGCCTCGAGATTGCCAAGGGCATCGTTGCGGGCGGCGGACACGTCGCGCTCATCGCAAGGAACGCTGCTAAGGGCGAGGCCGCGGTGGCCGAGCTTGGCGAGGGCAACAAGTTCTATCAGCTCGATGTCGCCGATGCACCCAGGGCGCGGGAGACCGTCGAGCAGTTTTTTACGGACCTGCCGCAAACCAACATCCTGATCAACTGCGCTGGCGTCATCAGCACCAAGAAGTTCGACGAGATCGATGACACCGAGTGGCGTCGCACCATCGACATCAACCTCAACGGTACCTTCACCATGATGAATGCCGTGTACCCGCACTTTAAGGCGGCCCATGCCGGCACTATCGTCAACGTGAGCTCTGTTGCCGGCAAGATCGGCGGCGGCCTGCTCGGCACCGCGGCCTACGCGAGCTCCAAGGCCGGCGTCAACGGTCTAACCAAGGCAGTCGCCAAGGAAGGCGGCAAGTTCGGCGTCCGCTGCAACGCCGTGTGCCCGTCGCTCACGTTGACCGATATGACCTCGATTCTCTCTGACGAGAACTCTCAGCGCATCATCAACGGTATTCCTCTGGGCCGCGCCGCCCAGGCCAGCGAGCCTGCGCAGATGGTGCTGTTCTTCGCTTCCGACCTCGCCAGCTTCGTGAACGGCGAGATCGGTGACTGCGACGGCGGCATCGTCCTGGACGGGTAATACCCCACGACGATTGTTCGGCGACGGCTCCTGCGACTCGGGACCGTCGCCTTCTTTCTGATATAGGCGCGTGCGGCTACGAATCGCATGCATCCAAAGGAGATATATATGAGTGAATCGACTGCGGTGGAGGCGCCGGCGGCAAAGGAGCCGTTCTTTAAGATGTCCTCCATCCCGGGTGCCAATATTTTGGTGCCGCTTTTGTTGGGCTGCCTGCTCAACACGCTGTTCCCTGACCTGTTCAAAACGCTCGGCAGCTTTACGCTTGGCATGACCCAGCAGGGTGCAGGCCCGCTCGTGGGCGCTTTTTTGCTTATCGTCGGTACGACGATTTCGTTTAAGAGTGCTCCTGCCGCCGCTGCCCGCGGTGCCATCATCATCGCCGTCAAGCAAATCGTGGTCGTTGCCGTGTCGCTGCTCATCCTTTATGTGTTCAACGACAACCTGTTTGGCATCTCTGCCATGGTGAT
>CALBBA010000094.1 GCA_937926755.1 uncultured Collinsella sp. | reverse complement strand
GGTCGACATCCCCTACGAGCGTGGCCTGCTGGGCCACTCGGATGCCGATGTGCTCGCGCACGCCTTGGCCGACGCCATTCTGGGCGCCTGCCGCGGGGGAGACATCGGCAAGCTATTTCCCGACACCGATCCCGCCTACGAGGGCGCCGATTCGATGGTGCTGCTCGCTCGCGTGATGGACTATGCGCGTGAGCTGGGCTTTGAGTTTGTCGATGCCGATTGCACCATTGCCTGTCAGCAACCCAAGATCACCCCGCACCGCGATGCCATGCGCGCCAACCTTGCCCATGCCCTGGGCGTTGACGTCGAAAACGTGGGTGTCGCCGCCACTACGACCGAAAAGCTCGGTTGGGAAGGCCAGGGCGAGGGGATCGGCGCCTGGGCCGTCTGCCTGCTACAGAAAACCGTTAAGGAGTAACGAATGCGTATCTACAACAGCGCTACCCATAAAAAAGAAGAGTTCCAGCCCATCGAGTCCGGCAAGGTCCGCATGTACGTGTGCGGCCCCACGGTCTACGACAACATCCACATCGGCAATGCCCGCACGTTCATCAGCTTCGATGTGATTCGTCGCTGGCTCATCGCGAGCGGCTACGAGGTCACGTTCGCCCAGAACCTCACCGATGTCGATGACAAGATCATCAAGCGCGCCAACGAGCAGGGCCGTACGGCTGCCGAGGTCGCGACGGAGTTCTCCGATAAGTTCATCGGCGTCATGCGCGCCGCCAACGTGCTCGATCCCGATGTGCGCCCCCGCGCCACCAAGGAGATCGGCCCCATGATCGCCATGATCAAGACGCTTATCGAGCAGGGCCACGCTTACGCAGCCGATAACGGCGATGTGTACTTTGCCGTGCGCAGCGATCCCAACTATGGTCAGGTCTCGGGCCGCAACATCGACGACCTTATGGTTGGCGCGCGCATCGAGGAGAACGAGGACAAGAACGACCCACTCGACTTTGCCCTGTGGAAGGCCGCTAAGCCCGGCGAGCCCAGCTGGCCGAGCCCCTGGGGCGAGGGCCGCCCCGGTTGGCACACCGAGTGCGCCGCCATGGTGCATCGCTACCTGGGCACCCCGATTGACATCCACGGCGGTGGCTCCGACCTTGCCTTCCCGCATCATGAGAACGAGTGCGCCCAGGCCACCTGCGCCTGGCACCAGGGCTTCTCCAACACCTGGATGCACACGGGCATGCTGCTGGTAGACGGCGAGAAGATGTCCAAGTCGCTTGGCAACTTCTTTACGCTGGCCGAGGTGCTCGAGCAGCACTCCGCTGCCGCCCTGCGCCTGCTGATGCTGCAGACGAGCTATCGCTCGCCGCTCGACTTTTCTTGGGAGCGCCTGGAGGGTGCCGAGAACTCGCTCACGCGTATCGCCGGTACGGTCGAGAACCTGCGCTGGGCCGCGAACCATGCGACGGCCGATGCCGATGAGGCAGCATCTGAGGCGTTTGCCGCCAAGGCCGCCGAGACCCGTGCCACCTTTAAGGAGTGCATGGACGACGACTTTAACACCGCTGGTGCTATGGGTGCTGTCTTTGGCTTTGTGACCGAGTGCAACCAGTACCTGGAGCAGGCGGGCGACGCTGCCGACAAGGCCGCTGCGCTTGCTGCTGCCGATACGCTGGTCGAGCTGCTCGATACGTTTGGCGTCGAGCTCCCCGAGCCCAAAGTCGAGCTGCCGCTGGGTCTGCTTGGCGTTGCCGCCGGCTTGGTCGCCTATACGGGTGACGACGTGGACGAGGCCGCTGCCAAGATTCTCGAGGCCCGCGCCGAGGCCCGTGCCGCCAAGAACTGGGATCTGGCAGACGCCATCCGCGATCAGCTCAAGGACTTGGGCCTGACGATTGAAGATACTGCCGCGGGTACTCGTATTAAGAGTCTCTAGTATTTGTCGACCGTTCGAGGTGCGGCAGATTGCCTTGAAAGAGGAGGGCATAGACCTGGTGGTCATGCCCAACGATTGAAAGGCAAGGTGCCGTGGCTCGGACGGTCGATTCTTGTTCGTTATCTATTTAAGGAGGTCGCTTTATGGCCGACAATCGCAAGCGTGCGCCTCGTGGCGGCAAGCAGGCTGCTTCTGGCTCGCGTCCGATTCGCCGCAACGACCGCGCTGCCACTTCCAAGGGCCAGCGCGAGCGCTCCCAAGCCCAGGCTGCGCGTCCGCAGCGAGATCGCAACCGCGACAACGTCCAGGTTCCCAAGGGCGAGTTTATCGAAGGTCGCCGTGCTGCCGCCGAGGCGCTACGCACTGGTTTTCCCATCAAGTGCGCGCTTATTGCCGAGGGCGGGGAGCGCGATGCCGCCTTGTCGCGCCTGGTCGACGACCTCAACGCCGCGGACGTCCGCATTAAGTATGTGCCGCGCGCGCAGCTCGATGCGCTGTCGAGCCATGGCGCTCACCAGGGCATTGCGCTCGAGGTTGGCAACTTCCCCTATGCCGATGTCGCCGATATTCTCGACCGCGCGGGTGACGGACCTGCGCTTGTCGTCGTGCTCGACCATGTGACCGACGATGGCAACTTTGGTGCGATCGTGCGCTCCGCCGAGGTCGTGGGCGCAGCGGGCGTCATCATTGCCAACAAGCGCGCCGCCGGTGTGACCGTGGGCAGCTACAAAACCTCCGCTGGTGCCGTCATGCACCTGCCCATCGCGCAGGTTCCTAATATCGCCCGAGCGCTTGACGACCTCAAGGCCGCCGGCTTTTGGGTGGGCGGTGCTTCCGAGCACGCCGAGGGCAGTTGCTGGGACGCCCCCTTCGAGGGCCGCGTGGCGCTCGTCATGGGCTCCGAGGGCGACGGCATCTCGCGCCTGGTGCTCGAGAAATGCGACTTTTTGACCAAGCTTCCCCAGCGCGGCATGACCGAGAGTCTCAACGTGGCCCAGGCGACCACCGCGCTGTGCTTTGAGTGGCTGCGCCGCAATGCCGGCGAGCTCATGGGGGAGGAGTAGCGCATGTCCAAGAAGAACCGCGCCAAGTCCAAGGCCAAGCGCTTTGGCGAGGGCTCGGCCAAGCCGATTGTTTCGGCCGCGACCTATGGCGTGGGCGGCAATGCGTTTGCGCAGGCCATCGCCGATCCGGTCTCGACGGTGCACTCCAATAAGCCCGAGCTGCTGGTGGTCGACGGCTACAACGTGATTCACTGCACGCCGCGCTACGAAAAGCTCGTGTACGACCATTCCGACGATCCGTATTCCAGCGACGTTCACGATATGGCGCGCACCGCCCTCATCAACGACGTTGCCGCGTTTGCCCAGGGCCGCTACGAGGCCGTAATCGTGTTTGACGGTGCGGGCAATATCTCCAGCGAGCGCCCCAACCTGCCGGCCCGTGGCGTGCGTATCGAGTTTTCGCCGACGGGCGTATCGGCCGATACCGTGGTGCAGAAGCTCTGCATCGAGGCACGCGAGGAAGGCCGCGCGTGCTCAGTGGTATCGAGCGACGGCACGATCCAAGCCGTCGTCATGGGCAAGGGCGTCACGCGCATCTCGAGCCGCATGCTGGTGGACGAGATCAAGCAGATCGATAACGACGTTCACGAGGCAGAGGAAGCCCCGCAGATCAAGATGACCCTGGGCAGCCGCCTGAGCCCCGATGCCCTGGCAAAGCTCAAGGCCCTGCGCGGGAGGTAGGGGAGCTGACGGCGCGACGCTGTCTCGCTAACTCCATTCAGCGATGTCGATCATTCTACGGAGGCGCCATGTAAGCGCCTCTTTTAGATATGGCAGCCTTGCCGTGAGCGCGTCGTTTCTGGACAGAATTTCGATTGCCTCGTCAACGAAGCCTTCGAGTTTGTCGCCGTCAAACCAGCCCATGTCCTCGACGAGCAACATTTGTTTGGCGGGGCTTGAATGAAACTGCGCGCTGGTAAAACTGTGCTCTCCTGCCTTAAGCTCCTTTAGAGAAACGTTGCACCAGAGCGATGAGCCCGAATCGAAGATGGGGGCAGGTCTGCAGGCTAGCGTGTTGACGCTTCGCAAAAGGCCAAAGATACGCCAAAGCGGGTCATAGTTGGCGATGATGTCGTCACACACGATCATGCGGTCAAGGGCATCCTTGACGCCTGCCACCCCGAGCTCCTCGCAGTTTGCCACGTATCGCTCGTAGTCGGTTAGTCGTTCATCTGCGTTTGCGTGCTGGTTTACATAGAACGCAGGGACATACTCTTCTTCATCAGTTAAGAAGACATCGCATATGCTCAGGGCGGAAGTGCCCGTGCCCTCGAGCGAGTAAGGCACATAATCGCAGGTGTTTAGGATGCGACGGTGGAGTGCAGTCGCCACCAGCTCGTTATAAGATTCCTGGTTTAGATGCGCACCTGCCTTGTGGAGGATTCGACGGTCATCCTCGCATGTCCAGTACTTTTGAAGATTGCCGTCCGAGGTGTTGTCAGGCTTTGCGGCAGCTGCCTTACCCTCTGGGGCGAAGGGCGCGATGCTGAGAGAGACGTCATCAAAAGCATTATTGAAGAAATTGATATCTTTCCACGCGAGACCGGAGTCTTGGGGCCTAATCCAATACTGGTCGGATAAGGAGAGGCCAAGATTTCGCTGTACGAGTTCATCGGGAACATCGACTGCGGCTTCTGCAAGCAGGGAGGCTAGCCCAATGCGTGCGAGCGGGATACCGCGGCCGCGCCACCAGATGCGGAAGGAGTCGAGCGATACAGGTTTGCTGGGAGCAAAAACTCCAATAGGGGCGTGGGCACGATCGACGTCGGCGCCGATGTGGGTAAAGTCTTTTCGCGATGCGCTGTAGACCAGTTGGGCCACTTCGTGCGTGCGGTTCATGAGGGTGAATGCGATCTCGCTCTTACCGTGGCCGCGGCGGGGACGTCCCCCCGTTTTGGTCACGGAGCGGAGTCGCGTGTCTACGCTGTCTTTGTCGATGAGCCATACACCAGAAGCCTTGCGGGCGGTCAGCGCGCCGTTCTTAATGAGCTCCTGCACCCTGCGCGGGGTGATGCCGAGCAGCTCGGCTGCTTCCTTTGTAGTCAACATCGCGAAACCCTTCGCCAGAACGAATAGTTTTATATAGCCAATTGTAATTAAAACTATTCGTTCTGGCGAAGGGTTTTAAGATTGAGGGCGAACCAACAGAAATGAACGGACCTGGTACCTGTTGTTGCTGGATTTTGCATATTTGTATAACGCCGTGCGGCCTGTTGCGCCCCGTCCGCAATTCCATTATTCTTAACAGGCTTCGCGCGAAAGCGCCAAGTGTGCCAGTGTGGCGCAACGGTAGCGCAACTGATTTGTAATCAGTGGGTTGCAGGTTCGATTCCTGTCACTGGCTCCATGAGAGTTTCGGGCTCTGTTCCCTTGTGGGACAGGGCCCGTTTCTATTTAGGTGGTGCGCCATCGGGTTAGTGCCCATTCCGTTTTTGGTTTGTCTCGTCCTCCAGTTTGTCTAAATCTGTAACACCAAGACCGATATTTGGCATCTAACTGTTACAGATTGAGATAAAACTTAGGGTGTTTCAGGAATATCTTGATCTGTAACATGTAGAAGCGGAATAGGCCTCTTGCTGTTACAGATCGAGACAAGGGCGGGTGCGGACCTGGACGTCCTGCTCGAGCGTGGATTTCTGGACACGCGAGAGAAGAAAAACTTCCGACCGGAGAACGAGCGTGGATAATTAACTTGGATGGGGAGCTAAGGTAAACACCGATTGTCTATCGAAGGCTTTAGAAACAACGACCCCGATTTCATTGTGGAATCGGGGTCGTTTGTGCCTCAAGAATCCGAATGGATTAATCGAGCCCCTAAGGGACTTCTTGGGTTCTTGCTAACGGTCTGCCGAGGATGTCCCCAATGCAAACAGCGGGCATTTACTCAATATAGTTGGGATTCTTCTTGATAATCACGCGTGCAGCGATGAACGAGACGACGATGGCGATGACGGCGACAACGCACGCCAGTACGAAGTTGCCCATGGATCCATCGGGAGCGATAAAGATCAGCGCAGAAAGAAGACCGGGGCATGCTCCCGCAACATACTCCTTCAGGACGAAGATACCTGCAGGGAGTCCCGCGCAGAGGGCGCCGATTGCCGTGCCGACAAGCAGGCGGGGACGCTCGATGAGGCAGCCGTAAAATGCGGGCTCAGTTACGCCGCAAAGTGCGGTGACGGCAACCGTGGTGACCATACCTCTCTTCTCCTTGTTGCCTTTCATTGCAGTTGCCAAGGCGAGACTCGTGCCGCCAATGCAGAGGTTTGAGATGAAGCCAAAGATGATGGGCGCCCAGCCGAGCTGCGCCAAGCTCGTAACTTCGATCGCGATGTAGGCCTTATCAAGACCGAGCATGACAAAATAGGGGTTAAGGGCTGCCAGGATCGGGGTAGCGATAAATGCCACGTTATCCATGAGCCACGTGGCGGCATCACTCAGCGCGTAGCCCATCATGCTGCCGGCGGGGCCGAGGATAATCAGCTCAACAGGCACGACGATGAACATGGTGAGCAGCGGCTTCAAGAACAGTTTGGTAATGTCGGGGATGATTTTCTGAAGACCGCGATCAACAAAGTACATGAACACAACGCCCAGTACGATTGGCACCACCGTGCTCGAGTAGTCATTCGTCGGGATGGGGATGCCAAGAAAGTCGAGACCCTCAGCACCGCTAATAGACGAGCTAATCATGATTGCGCCCAGCAGTGCGCCCATGATAGGCTGCATCTTCATGACGGCGGCGAGCTGATAGCCGAGGTAAACGGGCAGGAAGCTAAATGAGGCGCTGAAGATCGCCAGCAGAACCTGGGCGGTTCCGCTATCGGTGCTCAATCCACAATAATTGACCAGGAGATTCTTGATCGAAAGAATGAGTCCGCCAACGATGAGCGCCGGGACGATGGGCATGAATACCTGTGCGGAGACATTTCCGAATTTCTCAACTAGGCTCATGGCAGTGTTGCCGCTTTTGATACCCTCTGCAAGATCCTTGGCGGTTTGGGCATCGTCGGCAACCGTGCCACCGCCGACTTCGATTCCCGCGAAGTCGAGGAAGTCGTTGTAAGCCTCGGCGACGTTGGGGCCGATGATCACCTGAAGCTGGCCACCGCTGACTACTGCCCCGAGCGCCTGGTCGGCCGATTTGGCGAGCTGGAGATCGATGATCGAGGTGTCTCGTGCGTCGATGCGAAGGCGCGTCGCACAATGAGTTACCGATGTAATGTTCTCTTTGCCGCCAACAGCCTTTAGGACTGTTTCGGACATTGCCTGATATTTCATCTCTTTCTCCTAACCTTCCTGCTCCTGATACTTCGAGATAAGGTCTCGGTACCAATACCAGCTCTTTTTGGGGGTGCGCTCCAGATTGTTCTCGAAGTCGATATGGACAAGTCCGTATCGTTTTTCGTAGCCGTTGATCCAGCTATACAGATCCATCGTCGACCAAAGGTAGTAGCCCTCAACGCGTGCGCCGTCACGCTTAGCCCTCATCATGTGCTCGATGAACTGGCCCAGAAGCTCGATGCGGTCATCATCGTGGATCATTCCGTCTGCGTCTGGTTGCTCATAGGCGCCATGTCCGTTTTCCGTAATAAAGATGCGGGGCGCGTCATAGCGCTCATGGACATCCATGATGGTTGAATACATGCAACTTGGGAGTATTTCGCGGCCCCATTTATTGCGGGGAACATTGCTGTCGCGGGCGCTTTCAAACAAGGGTGCAATGCATTTTCCTTCGACCTTTTTGCTCGAACCGCCCTTATTGTTCGCCGAAACGGCAAGCTCTCCACCGTGCCAGTCGGTTACATACTCTCGGCAATACACGTTGAGTCCAATAAAATCGACTTTACCGTCTCTGAATTCTTCTACGTCATTTGGGGATCGATAGAGCGAGACGCCAAGTTTTTCAAGGATTTCGTCCATTTCTGGCGGCAGTTGACCCTGAAGTGCTGGTGCCAGAATCATGCGATTGGCGAAAAAGTCTGCGTATCGAAATACGTCATCGGGGTGCTCGGTTGCCGGGTCGAGTTCGACAACGCCGCCATCGTGGACGGCGCCGATGATGCCGTCGTAGCCCATTTGACGATATGCTCGGACTGCGAGTGCGCTTGCGCGCATCAGGTTGTACTGAAACTGCATGTACGACTGAACGTCGAGCGATCGATTGGGGGGATAGTTGCCCAACATGTTTACGCAGTAGCTGTAGAAATGCGGCTCGTTAACGGTAGCCCAGATTTTGACGCGGTCTCCAAAGCGCTCAAAGCAAATCTTGGCGTATTTGCAGAACCACTCTGCCATGTCGTTGTTCAGCCATCCGCCTTTGCAAGCAAGCGTGAATGGCAGATCGTAATGGAACAGCGTAACGTTGGGCTCTATGCCATTTTCGAGGCAGCAATCAATGACCCGATTATAAAAATCGATACCCTTTTCATTCACTTCGCCGATACCCGTGGGGATGATTCGACTCCATGAAAGAGAGAAGCGATAGGTGTTTTGTCCGCCTTCTTTCATCATGCGGATATCTTCTTCATAGCGATGGTAGAAGTCGCAAGATACATCACCGTTAACATGGTTGATGTTCTTATTGCTTGTGTGGTTAAAGAAATCCCACTCGCCGAGGCCTTTGCCGTCTTCGTTCCAGGCACCCTCGCACTGATAAGACGCCGTGGCGGAACCCCAGAGAAACGGCATGTTGTTCACGTTGCCCATGAATCCCCTTTCCATCATTCAACACGGTGGATACGTGTGACGGAATTACGATTAAGATGACGTCAACTGATTTGAATCATAGGAGAACGACCAAAGCTGTTTGATTCAATAAATGAACCATAATATCGAGGAGAGCGGAAAGAGAGATCACGTGAATATCAATGACTTCGATGTGCTCAATCGCATTAGCTCCATCATCAACAGCGAGTTTGGGTCAAACGATGCCGCCATCGCTCGATATCTCATCGCTCACATTAGGCGTTCGAGCGAAATCAATGTTGCCGCAATAACCCGCGATGCATTCGTGACCCGTTCCGCTGTTCGTCGTTTCTGCAATCGATTGGGCTACCAGTCTCTTAGCGATTTGAAAGAATCATTTACTCAATCAGTCTTTCCAAGCGACTTAAGCCATCGAGAGGAGGAATTTGGCTACGAGGAGTACAGGGCAGAGCTCGACGTTCGCATGATCGAGATGTTCGCTGAGGTTGAAAGCGGCGTGTCCGATATCGCTATTAAGCACCTTGCCGACGAAATTGATGGCCATAAAAACGTTGAAATCTGGTGCACCAATAATGTGAGCGCCAATCTCGTACGATTTCAGCAGGAAATGTTTTATGCGGGCAAGATAGTTCGCATAGTTGCTGGGGCTAACGTCGCGGAATTGAAAAACATGGGAGACGCTTCGCAGTCATTGATAATTCTCGTATCGGTCTCCGGGCTATTTGCGTCAAAGGCGCGAGAGTATCTTGATTGCCGTTCGGGCAGGAAGATTCTAATTACTGCGTTTAGCAACGATGACAAATCGAGGTCTTTTGACCGTGTATATCGTCTTGGCAATGCGGGAAACGGAATTGACCGACTCGGCGTTTATTCGAAATACGCCATGACCTATTTCTTCGACTTGCTATCGTCGTGTTACTTGAGCCGCTACCCCTGCACCAAGGGGGAGCCGCTCTATGGGTCTACTTTGGTCTGGCCCGAGTAGTAGCGGCTCTATAGTTCTCCCGTCTGGAGAATGAACGTGGATAATCTGCCACTTTGGCCTTAGAGCCGCGCTAAAAGTGGGAGATAATCCACGCTCGATCGTGGCGTGGAAGCCCGATCTCGACCTATATATAGGTGCAAATAAGCCGGTATCGAAGTTCGATACTGAAGGTGTACTCCACTACACCAAAGTGTTACCTCGGGAAACGTCACCTCAGTATCCAAAACCACCGTCCTTCATATCCAAACTCAACAAAACCGCAGGTCACAGCTATATAGATACGCCCGGCACCGTGTATCTAGAGGTTTTCGTTGACAGCCCCCAAGGTTGCATCGTATTATCTTTTTCGTTCGCGGGGGCGGCGGTCCAAAAGACCAAAGGACCTGCGGATACTTGAACGATTGGGAGTTTGCCCGAGTGGTTAATGGGGACGGGCTGTAAACCCGTTGGCTCTGCCTACATAGGTTCGAATCCTATAGCTCCCACCCGTCAAGTGCCTGTATAGCTCAGTCGGTAGAGCACTTCGTTGGTAACGAAGAGGTCACCAGTTCAAGTCTGGTTGCAGGCTCCATCCGGCGGTGTAGCTCAGTTGGTTAGAGCACACGGTTCATACCCGTGGCGTCACTGGTTCGAATCCAGTCACCGCTACCATAGGTAACACGGTGGCTTCTCAATAGTATGTTGAGAGGCCACTATGGTATAAAGGCAAAGTCCCGTCCGGGGACGACCTGTTAAGAGGAGGGCTTTATGGCCAAAGAGAAGTTTGAGCGCACTAAGCCGCATGTTAACATCGGCACCATTGGTCACGTCGACCACGGCAAGACCACGCTGACCGCTGCCATCACCAAGGTTCTCTCCGAGACCGAGGGCTGCAAGGCTGACTTCACTGCGTTCGAGAACATCGACAAGGCTCCCGAGGAGCGCGAGCGCGGCATTACGATTTCCGTCTCCCACGTTGAGTACGAGACCGCTGCCCGTCACTACGCTCACGTTGACTGCCCGGGCCACGCTGACTACGTCAAGAACATGATCTCCGGCGCTGCTCAGATGGACGGCGCTATCCTGGTCATCGCTGCTACCGACGGCCCCATGGCTCAGACCCGCGAGCACATCCTGCTCGCCCGTCAGGTCGGCGTTCCCTACATCGTCGTCTTCCTGAACAAGTGCGACATGGTCGACGATGACGAGCTCATCGACCTCGTCGAGATGGAGACCCGTGAGCTCCTCTCCGAGTACGATTTCCCCGGCGACGACATCCCCGTCATCCGTGGCTCCGCTCTGGGCGCTCTCGAGGGCGACGCCAAGTGGATGGACGCCATTCGCGAGCTCATGAAGGCCGTCGACGAGTACATCCCGACGCCTGCTCGTAACAACGACCTCCCGTTCCTGATGGCCGTTGAGGACGTTATGACCATCTCCGGCCGTGGTACTGTTGCTACCGGCCGTGTCGAGCGCGGTGAGCTCAAGCTCAACGAGCCCGTCGAGATCGTCGGCATCAAGGATACCCAGAACACCGTCGTTACTGGTATCGAGATGTTCCGTAAGTCCATGGACTTCTGCGAGGCTGGCGACAACGTCGGTCTGCTGCTCCGCGGCATCAAGCGCGAGGACATCGAGCGCGGCCAGGTTCTCTGCAAGCCCGGTTCGGTTACCCCGCACACCAAGTTCACCGGTGAGATCTACGTTCTGACCAAGGAGGAGGGCGGCCGTCACACTCCGTTCTTCGATGGTTATCGTCCTCAGTTCTACTTCCGTACCACCGACGTTACCGGTACGGTCAAGCTCCCCGAGGGCACCGAGATGGCTATGCCTGGTGACCACATCACCATCGAGGGCGACCTCATTCACCCGATCGCCATGGAGGAGGGCCTGCGCTTCGCTATCCGCGAGGGTGGCCACACCGTCGGTTCGGGCATCGTCTCCACGATCATTGAGTAAATTAGCTCTCTGATATAGCTGACTTAGAGAACCCGGCACTTATATGGGTGCCGGGTTCTTTTCTGCAATGGATATTGAGCCGTTGCTGGTGTCGAGAGGATCGATAATGGTCCTGGGTGCACCGTCGATTAGCTCACGATGGCTTCATTGATGTGTTCCAAATATGAATGGATCCACCGAGAACCAATTGACTCGAGGTTTTCATTGACAGCACTTACGTGGAGCTGATAAAGTAACAACTCGTGCCCGTACGGGGCGGAAATGAAAGGTTCAGGATACATGCGTACTCTAGTTACTCTTGCGTGCACTGAGTGCAAGCGCCGCAACTATACGACCACCAAGAACAAGTCGACCATGCCTGATCGTATGGAGATCAAGAAGTATTGCCCCTGGTGCCGTCACCACACGCTGCACAAAGAGACTCGCTAGTCTCTAGTCACATACGCCAGTAGTTCAATTGGTAGAGCATCGGTCTCCAAAACCGAGTGTTGAGGGTTCGAGTCCTTCCTGGCGTGCCAGTCATTATTCCGTAAGCTCCCACTTGGGGGCTTACGGTTTACTCTTGTATAAGCGCATTGCGCGGAGGTAACCCAAATGGCCAACAAGAAGAACAAGAAGAAGGCTCAGCAGCCGGCACCTGCCAACAAAGCTGCCGCCAACTCCAAGGTTGAGGCCAAGAAGGCCGTTGCCAAGAAGAACGAGAAGGCTGCGAAGTCCAAGAAGAACGAGAAGCCTGGTTTCTTCGCCCGCACCAAGAAGTATTTCGCTTCGGTCAAGTCCGAGATGAAGCGTGTCACGTGGCCCGATAAGAAGGAGCTCGTGAACTACTCGGTTGTCGTTTGCGCTTCTCTGATTGTCGTCGGCGTCGTCATCGCTCTGCTCGATGCTGGCTTTGGCGAGGCTCTTGCTCTGTTCTCTGGATTGAGGGGCTAAACCATGTCTAAGCGTTGGTACGTCGTTCACACTTACTCCGGATACGAGAACCGCGTAAAGTCCGATCTCGAGCATCGTATCGAGACCATGGGCATGCAGGACCGTATCTTTGATATCGAGATTCCTATGGAGCGCGTCACCGAGATTAAAGAGGGTGGCAAGCGCGAGACCAAGGATTCCAAGATCTTCCCGGGTTATGTCTTGGTCCGCATGGAGATGGATGACGATGCTTGGACGTGTGTTCGCAACACGCCCGGCGTCACCGGTTTCCTAGGCGGCAACGGCAAGCCCGCTCCGCTTTCCCGCGACGAGTACAACAAGATGACTCGTCGTCCCGGTAAGGGCGATTCGCCCAAGCGCACTTCGGTCGATATTCAGGTCGGCACGTCTGTCCGCGTCACCGATGGCCCGCTTACCGACTTTGATGGCAAGGTCTCCGAGGTTAACACCGAGGCAGGCAAGCTTAAGGTCACGCTGATGATCTTTGGCCGCGAGACGCCGGTCGAGCTCGACTTTAACCAGGTCGCTGTCATCGCTTAAGTTTTCGTCCGTTCGCGCGAGCGTGCTTCTTCTGTGACTGCTCATCTCAGGAGTGCTTCTAACACGTGCGTGCTTACGATATAGCAAGTACTTCACACTCGTGATTCGAAAGGAATGACCATGGCTGAGAAGAAGGTTGCCAACGTCATTAAGCTCCAGATTCCTGCTGGTGCAGCTAACCCCGCTCCTCCCGTCGGCCCCGCCCTGGGCGCTGCTGGCGTGAACATCATGCAGTTCTGCCAGGCCTTTAACGCCGAGACGCAGGACAAGAAGGGCGACATCATCCCCGTTGAGATCTCTGTCTACGAGGACAAGTCCTTCTCCTTCATCACCAAGACCCCGCCGGCGGCTCACCTCATCAAGAAGGAGCTGAACCTCAAGTCTGGTTCCGCTAAGCCCCAGGCCGACAAGGTTGGTCAGCTCTCCCAGGAGCAGCTCACCAAGATCGCCGAGATCAAGATGCCGGACCTCAATGCCAACGACATTGACGCCGCCAAGAAGATCATCGCCGGTACCGCCCGTTCCATGGGCGTCACCATCGCTGAGTAGCGATTTCTTATGGTAACGACGGGTGCTCCGACCGGGGTGCCCGTTAAATGTGTGCAATAGGGCACACGATACGATGTGGGAGGGCTCACGCCCGTTTAACCACAGGAGGTAATGCACATGGCTAAGCATGGTAAGAGCTATAACGCCGCTGCCGAGAAGATCGACCGCGCCACGCTCTACACCCCCCTTCAGGCTGCCAAGCTCATCAAGGAGCTCGACACCGCCAAGTTCGACGAGACCGTCGAGGCCCACTTCCGTCTGGGCATCGATACTCGTAAGGCTGACCAGAACATCCGTGGTTCCATCTCCCTGCCCCACGGCACCGGCAAGACCGTTCGTGTTGCCGTCTTCGCCGAGGGCGAGAAGGCCCGTGAGGCTGAGGCTGCCGGCGCCGACATCATCGGTTCCGACGAGCTCGTCGCCCAGATTCAGAAGGGCGAGATCAACTTCGACGCCGCTATCGCTACGCCGAACATGATGGCCAAGGTTGGCCGCATCGGTAAGATCCTTGGTCCCCGTGGCCTCATGCCGAACCCCAAGCTCGGCACCGTGACCATGGACGTCGCCAAGATGGTCTCCGAGCTCAAGGCTGGCCGCGTTGAGTACCGCGCCGACCGCTACGGCATCTGCCACGTGCCCCTGGGCAAGAAGTCCTTCTCTGAGCAGCAGCTCGTCGAGAACTACGCTGCCCTGTACACCGAGATTCTGCGCGTCAAGCCCTCTTCTGCTAAGGGCAAGTACGTCAAGTCCATCTCCGTGTCTTCCACCATGGGCCCTGGCGTCAAGGTCGATCCCGCTGTCCAGCGTGACTTCCTGGCTGAGTAACTGCTAGTTACTGCCTGAGTACAGCAAGCATTGCTAAAGAAACCCGGTTCTGCCTTGTGCAGGACCGGGTTTCTTGCTATCGCGTCAAAAGCACCATAAAGGGGACAGTGTCCCCTTTATGGTGGTTACCAGGGTGTTCTGGCTGTTGAAGACTCGATGGCTTCGTGGCGTTTGAGCTCGCGGCGCATGGTTTGTGAGTTGAGCCAAGCTGCTTGCCAGCCGCGGATGGGGTAGTGCGTCTGGTCGAGCTCAAACTGCGTATAGCCGCAGGCGTTGATGATCGTCGTTCCACACACATGCTGACGCTCGCGCTGAAAATCGCAACCGTAGCTTTGGTGCACATGCCCGTGCACCATGTACTCGGGATTCCAGGATTCGAGTGCTGTGTTAAAGCATTCGAATCCTCGATGCGGCAGATCATCCAGATCGCCCACGCCGGCGGCGGGTGCATGGGTCAGCAGAATGTCGCAGCCGCCCACCATTCTCACTTTGCGGGACAGCTTGCGCACACGCTTGGCCATCTCGTGCTCGGTATACATGTTGGCACCGTCTCGGTAGCGCATGGAGCCGCCAAGCCCCGCAATGCGGACGCCGCGATACACGTACACGGTGTCTTCGACACAAATGCAGCCGCCCGGTGCATGACGCGCATAGCGGTCATCGTGATTGCCACGCACGTAGATGAGCGGTTTGTTGATGACCGTAACCAAAAACTCAAGATAGTCCGGGTCCAGATCGCCGGCGGACAAAATCAGGTCGACTCCCTCAAAGCGTTCCTTGCGAAAGCACTCCCAAAGGCATCGTTCTTCGGTATCGGCTATGGCAAGGATTTTCATAGGGCAGGGACTTTCGGCTCATCGTCGAGCTGCGGAATGGTGCCTACCACGTTGTCCGCCAGCCAATTCATCTCGACAATCTGCGTGCTCGGCAGCGGAGGGAAGCCTTCGATCTGTACCACGCCGTTCTGACTGTGGAGCTCGCCGCCAAAGGGGTTGATGGATCCCTCAACAATGCCGTTGCGGAGCAACTGTACGAGTTTGCGCGTCTGGTAGGGTAGGCCCGGAGCGTAACGGATGTCGATAACGCCGGAGCTCATGCCGTACCAGTAGTTGACGGCGCGCACTTGGTTGTCGTCGCTGGTCTCGTCCCACGTGCCGTGCAGAAGGCTGCGAACGATGAGCTCGTAGTAACGGCCCCAGTTCCATACGGGCATGGCGATGCCGGTGACTTTACCGTCGACCAAGCGGTGGAGTCCGTAGGCCGTAGGGTCTTCGAGCGACTTTGACATGTCAGCGCCGGTCATGACGCTCACGCCTTCGCGGCACATGGCCTCGGCAAGACCGCCGGCGGGCACATCGCCCCAGGTGAGAATAATTTGCGCGCGGGGGGCGAGCAGCGAGGCGCCGATGGCAAAGGCATTGATCTCGCTGAGCGCGCCGGATGCGAAGACCGACGCGTGGTAGCCGATGCGGTGGTTGTCCGCCATGCTGGCGGCAAGGGCGCCCAGGAGGAACTTGGCCTCGTACATCTTGCCAAAGTACGAACGGACGCTTTGATGGGGAAGGCCGATAGAGCAGTTGAGGAACCGAACCCGGGGATACTCAACGGCAGCCCTGAGCGTGTATTCCATCAGGCGGTGCGAGGTCGAGAAGATGACGTTTGCTCCATGTTTGACAGCCGTTTCCACGGCGGCGTAGAACACATCCGGATCGTGACAGTCCTCGAACGCCTCGGTGCGCACGATACCGCCAAAGTGCTCATCGAGATACTGACGCCCTTGGTCGTGCAGGCCGTCCCAGCTCGACGTCGCACAGGGGAACTCATGGATAAAGGCGATGCGCAGGGGGTTGGCCGTCGAGTAGACGGTCTTGCCCATAAAGAAGTTGAGCACGCCGGAGGTGGGCTTGGCGGGTGCCTCTTCCTCATCGACGCTCGGCGCTTCGACAAGATCGACCTTGTCCTCGTCATTTTTGCCGGCAATGACCAGCTCGCGCCAGATCTTGCACAGGCGGTTTACGACGATATCAGTCGGCGTATCCAGCAGGCGGTCTTGGTTGTACACGTTGAGGTAGACGAGCATAGCGTCGGCGGGCGTAATGTCCAGATGGTCGCCGCCGGCGCGCAGGTAGGCTCGTTTAAAGAGTAGGAAGGTATGGCGCAGGTAGTCGACCTTTTTCTGTGGCCACTTTTCGACAAGGTCCTGGCCGAGCATCTTGGCGAGCGTCTCATAGCTTCCCTCGCGCGAGAACTCAATCTCGTATAGGGGGCAGACGCGCCAAAACGCGCAGAACTCGCCGTACAGGCGGCTTTCGACGGAATCCCATGTGCCGGGGTAGAGACGGGTGACCTTGGCCGAAACTGTCGGGGCGTCTAGGAATTTGAGGACACTGACGCGTTTGTTGCCTTCTTGGACATAGAACCGATGCATGAACTCGGTGACGATGACGGGGTCGCGATAGCCCTCGGTCACCTGGATGTCGTAGAGGTTGGACCACTTGCGGGCGAACTCGGTGCTAAACGGAAGCAGGGGCATAAAGTTACACGAAAAGGCGGACTGACGGCCCTTGGTGACCGTGCCGACGACCATTTCGAGCGGAATATCCCGCAGGCCGACATTCTCTCGCTGACCTAAGGGGAGCTGAGCAACCAAGCTATCGAGGTCCGTAAGGTATGGATGCTCGCTTTGGCTAATGGCGCGTCGACGTCCTTGCTCGCCGCGCTTGCGTGCTTGACGATAGGCCTCTTCCATAATGTTGCTCCCTTAGTCGTTTAAACAACTATATGAACCATGGTACCACGAATGAAAACCACTACAAAGATGCCTGACCCCTTTGCGGTGGTTTAGGCGATGATGGGGGCGATGGCGCGGATGCAGGCGTCGGCAGCGGTGAAAGTGGTGCTGTCGTCGCTGACGATAAAGATGATCTTTCCTTTGATGCCAAAGTCGCCGATTTCGCTAAAGAGCACGTAGGGCTCTTTGTCAAAGCCCGAGATGGGCGAGACGGCTGTTTTGGTTGCGCTCGTGAGCTCGTCTGCCAGCACGTCAAGGGAAGCCCACTTAGACGTGTCCTTTACGGCAACGGGCACGGCCACGCGTCCAAAGGGCATCAGGTGCACGAGCGTGTTCTTGGAGATGTTGGAGTTGGGCACAATGATGGTCTGTCCACAGGCATCCTCAATCGTTGTATGACGCCAAGTGATGTCTTGGACCACGCCGGATACGCCGCCGACCTCGATATTGTCGCCGGGTTTGATGATGCCCATAAAGGTCACTTGCATGCCGCCGATAAGGTTTGACAGCGTGTCCTGAAAGCCGAGCGAGATGGCGATGCCGCCGACGCCAAGAGCGGCGACGAGCGCGTTTGCGTTAATGCCAAAGCAGTTGTCGAGGATAAAGCTGCCGCCAATCATCCAGATGACGGCGCGCGCGATGTTGATGAAGATACTTGATGCCGGAAGCGGGTTATCGTCACGGTTAAGCAGATGGTTCAGGGTCTTGGATACGACCTCGGCGGCGACGGCGGTGCCTATCGCCAAGATGACGGCCCAGATGATGTTGTGGACCCACCGTTGCTCAAAGAAATGAAGAATCGGCTCAAACAATTCCATGTAGGGAAAACCTCCTAATGATCGTCCAACCATGATACCCACCAAGAAGCCCGTCCGATCAAATTCAGACGGGCTTCTGTGCTCGATATAAGGTTTACGCGGTGGGGCTGCAAGGCCCGGCGGTGTAGCTTAGCGTCGACGCTTCCAGATAATGCCGAGAATGATGACGATGATGCCGCCGATAAGGCACGCGCCAACTACTGCCAGCGTGCGGTCTCCCGTTGCGGCGAGCTTACCGGTCGTCTTCTTGGTGATGACCTTCGTGGTCGTCGTGTCCGTCTTAGGCGAGGGCTTAGGCGTCGGGGCCGGTGTGGGCGTGGGGTCCACGGCAGCGGAGCCAAAGCTGATGGTGCCCGCGAGCGAGGCCATCTTGCTCTCCCAGCTGTTCTGCCCGATCAGCGCCCTTAGGGCTGACTCGCAGGCACCCCACTCGGTGTGTTTGGTGGCGTTTGCGAAGGTGGGGAAGTCGGTCGTGTTGGTAATGATGTAGTTGTTGGTGGCGACGGTATAGGTCTTGGCGGGGTCGAGCGTGCTGCCGTCTTTGGTGAGTGTGGCACTCACAATGCGCTTGCCTTCGGGCTGCGTCCAATCAATCGTCACGTTGATGCCGCCAAAGGAGAGAACGCTGCCAGAGTCATCGCGCCACTTGTACTTGTCTTGCGCCTCCTGCTCGGTGTGACCGGCCGCCACGTAGGCTTGCTGAAGCTCGTAGCTGTGATTGCACTCGTCGCTGATTTGTAGCGAGTGCTCGAGCGCTGCGAGGAAGTCCGCGCCGGTCATGGTCCAGGTCTCCACGGTGTTGCCGTAGGGCGAGATGGCGATGACGTTGCCGGCGGTCACGTTGCCCGCCGCGATGCCGCCGCGGATGCCGCCAGCGTTTTCGATAGCGAAGTCCGCGCCCGTCAGGGCAAGATAGGAGCCGCAAATCACGTGGCCGATGGTCTGGGCCTTGGTGGTGTCGCCCTCCTTGCTGGGGCGGAAATCGGTGGTGCGCACCATTTCCCAACCATGCGTGCCTGCGACGTCCTCGCCGTAGAAATAGTTGGTGGTGGATGTGCCGAGCACCTTGTTCGATTCGTTTTCAAAGGCCTCGTCGAGCGGCTTGATCTTGTTGCGGACGGCTTCAAGGTGGCTTTGGTAGTCGGAGCCCTTGTCGGGGTCTGCCAAAAGGTCGTTGACGTTCTTGGCGGTGTAGAGCTTCTCGTCGCTGCCGTCTGCAGGGACCGTGACCGTGTCATCGTCGGTCGTCTCGGTGCCATTGGTGTCGTACTTGTACGGAATGGAAAGCAGCCCCACCTCGGCAAAGGCGCTGCCTGCCTCGACAACGTGGATCGTCTTGCCGTCGGCTCCCGTCACCTTCTCGTTAAGGTTGATGTGCTCGTGGCCTGCGATAAGGGCATCGACGCCACGGAGCCGTGTGGCAAAGGTCTTGGCGTTGAGCGTATGCGCGATACACACAACAACATCGCAGCCCTCCCTGCGCAGCTGTTCTGCCTCGGTATTGATGGCGTTCGCGGCACTCGAGAACGACGTGCCCGCGACCAGGTCCGCGCGCAGCGAGGATCCCAGCGACTCATCCATGGCACCCACGACGCCGACCTTGATTTTGTAGTCGAATGTGGAGTGATTTTCGCTATCCTCCCAGGTGCGATCGAGTGTCTTGGTGATGCTCGAACTCCATACGCCGCTCGTAGACTTCGCGTTCGCGCAGAGCATGGCGAAGGGCGTGCCAGTGGTGCTGTAGCCGGTCATGGTGCGGAGTTTGTCCGCACCGTAGCTCCAGTCGTGGTTGCCTGGCGTGGTCGCATCGTAGCCGTCGGCGTAGAAGGTGTCCATGAGCTCGGCGATGCTCTTGCCCTCGCTCATGGTGGCGAAGGACTGTCCGTGGAAGGTGTCGCCCGCATCGAGCAAAAGGTCGGGGGCGCTGCTTTGGGCGCTATAGAGAACCGCCAGTCCATCAAAGCCCACCGTGCCGGTGCCCTTGCTTTCGTTGTAGCTGTACTTGTAGCTGCCGTGGATGTCGTTGGTGTGCATGACGGCCACGGAGCCGTCAATAGCGGCGGGCAGGTTCCCCGCGAAAGCGAGGCTTGGGATGCCTGCGAGCGAGCCGGCAAACAACGCGGCGGCTAACGCAAGGCGGGGGAGTCTTTTCAAGGCAGTTTCCTTAGTCCTTAGCCAGAATGTCTGGTTGAATATCGGATTATCGACATAATATGCGAAAACCGCCGCAAGGGCGTCTGTCCCTTTGCGGCGGTTTTGACGTTTGCGCAGGTAAAACCTGTCAAAATAAACCTGTCCCTTTTTGGTAGGTTTAGCTCAGCAGCATGCGGTCGTTGGCGAGCTCGCCGCCCGAGACCTCCTCGAACTTCTGAAGCAGGTCGGCCACGGTGAGCGACTTCTTCTCATCGCCCGCCACGTCGTAGATTACGTGGCCCTCGTGCATCATGATCAGGCGATTGCCCAGACGGATGGCGTCATTCATGTTATGCGTGACCATGAGCGTGGTCAGGTGGTGCTCGTCGACGATCTCTTCGGTCAGATTGAGCACCTTCGATGCCGTCTTGGGGTCGAGGGCCGCAGTGTGCTCGTCGAGCAGCAGCAGGCGCGGCCTGGTGAGCGTGGCCATCAGCAGGGTGAGTGCCTGGCGCTGGCCGCCCGAGAGCAGGCCGACCTTGGCGTTGAGACGCGTGTCCAGACCAAGGTCCAGGCGCTTGAGCAGCTCAACGTACTCATCTTTCTCGGCCTTGGTGACGCCCCACGAAAGGCCGCGACGCTGGCCGCGACGCTTGGCGAGGGCCAGGTTCTCGGCGATCTGCATGTCGGCAGCGGTACCGCGCATGGGGTCCTGAAACACGCGGCCCAGGCACTTGGCGCGCTGCGACTCGCTCAGGCGCGAGATGTCGGTGCCGTCGAGCTCAATAACGCCCGAATCGAGCGGGTACACGCCGGCGATCATGTTGAGCAGAGTGGACTTGCCGGCGCCGTTGCCGCCGATCACGGTTACAAAGTCGCCGTCATTCAGGGTGAGGTCGACGCCGGTGAGCGCGCGCTTCTCGGTGACGGTGCCCTTGTTAAAGGTCTTCTTGACGTGCGAGAGCTTAAGCATCTGCCTCATCCCCCTTCGTGTAGGAGCTGCGGAGCTTATAGCGCTCCCAAACCACGGGCACGCACAGGGCCACGGCGACGATCACGGCGGAGAGCAACTTCATGTCGTTGGCGTCCATGCCCAACTGCAGCACGATGGCGCGGATAAGGAAGTACACCACGGAGCCAAAGACGGCGGAGGCAAGACGGACGCTAAACTGCGTGAGGCCGCCGGGCAGCAGACGGCCGAGCACCTCACCGATAACAATGGCGGCAAGACCGATAACGATGGCACCGGTGCCCATACCAATGTCGGCATACTTCTGGCTCTGGCAGATGAGCGCGCCCGAAAGGCCGATGAGGGCGTTGGAGAGCACGAGGGCGATCATCTTGGTGGAGTTGGTGTTGACGCCCAGAGCGCGGATCATGTACTCGTTGTTGCCGGTGGCGCGCAGCGCCGAGCCGATCTCGGTGCCAAAGAACCAATACAGGATGGCAACGATAGCCACGGCGAGCAGGATGCCCAAGATGATGGCAACGGTGGACTGCGGCAGACCCGTCATGTTGCTGACGGCCGAGAACACGGTGCCCTTGGCAAGAATGGGCGTATTGGACTTGCCCATGATGCGCAGGTTGATGGACCACAGGCTGATCTGGGTGAGGATTCCGGCGAGGATCGCGGGAATCTCGAAGACGGTGGTCAAAATGCCCGTGACGGCGCCCGCGATGGCGCCGGCGCACATGCCGGCCAGCACGGCGAGCAGCGGGTCGACGTTGTTATTGACGATGAGCACAGCGCAGACGCAGCCGCCGAGGGCAAAGCTGCCGTCGCAGGTCATATCGGGAATGTCGAGCAGGCGGAACGTGATAAACACGCCAAGCACCATAATGCCCCAGAGGACGCCCTGCGAAACGGCGCCCTGCAATGCAATGAGCATGCTTCATACCTCCTAGGATGGGGTGGACACGTGATTCACCATAATAGCGGTAACAATGCATAGAAGAGCTGCGGACAGACGTTTTGTTTTACCTGAAACAAGCAGGGCGGACGCCGGTCTACAGCGCCCGCCCCTGTGGCTCAGATATTGAATAGCGCGGCTAAAGCGCGAGCACGGGCTCTAGACGCATGCCGCGTATGGCATTACGCGTCCAGAGCGGAAAGGTCGATGCCCAGGGCCTCGGCCATCTCGTCATTCTTGACGACGACCAGGTCCTTGCTCGAGAGGTGCTTGATTGGCATGTCTTCGGGCTTGGCCTCGCCCTTCAGGATCTTAACGGCCATCTCGCCCGCGGCGTAGCCCAGGTCCTCATAGTTGATGGAGAGGGTGAACAGACCGCCGGCCTTGCACATGCCCTCCTCGCCGGTAACGAAGGGGAGCTTGTTCTCCTTGCAGATCTGACCGACCTGCGAGGCACCCGCGGCGATGGTGTTGTCGGTGGGGGAGTAGAGCGCGTCGACCTTGCCCACGGCAGACTCGACGACGGACTGAATCTCGTTGGAGCTCGAGACGGTGAAGTCAGTGTACTGGAGGCCCAGCTTGTCGAGCTCCTTCTTGGCGGCCTTGATCTGGACGTCGGAGTTGGACTCGGCGGTGCAGTAGAGCAGGCCGACCTTCTTTACGTCGGGCAGGACCTTCTGCATCATCTCGAGCTGCTCGGCGACCGGGGTGAGGTCGGAAGCGCCCGTGACGTTGGTGCCGGGCTTGTCGTTGTCCTGGACCAGGCCGGAGGCGGCGTAGTCGGTGATGGCGCAACCCACGATGGGGATATCGGCCGTGGCACCGGCAGCAGCCTGCGCGGCAGGCGTGGCGATGGCATAAATCAGGTTGACGTTGTCGCCCACGAACTTGTCGGCGATGGACTTACACGTGGACTGGTCGTTCTGGGCGTTCTTCTGGTCGATCTTGACCTTAAGGCCGCTCTCCTTGATGGCCTTGACAAAGCCGTCGTTGGCGGCATCGAGTGCGGAGTGCTCGGTGAGCTGCAGAACGCCGATGGTGTAGTCGGAACCGGCGGCAGCGGAGCCGGAACCAGAGTTGCCGCCGCATCCGGCGAGCGGGGCGAGCGCGAGCAGGCCGGCGGAGACCAGAAGGCTCCTGCGGCTGATGGTGATGTCCTTCATATCATTACCCCCAGTATAAAAATGGCTGGAAACACTGCACTGGGACAAAGTGCAAGTGGAACTATAGTAGCGCTGATGTCCATTTTTACAACAGCCTGGCGGGTTTTTTAATACAGAATCGGATGGGCGGTACGGGTAGTCGAATGGGCGGCGGAGGGTCTTATGCGGCGGAGGAGGCGTCGTCCTCCTCGTCGAGGGCGGCGAAGAGCTTCTTGCCGTCGAGGAGACGTGTGGTGACGTTTCTCATGCGACCAATCTCTACGGTGCGCAGCGTGTCATCGGCACCTCGGGCGTCATAGACCGTTCCCAGCAAATACGAGATGCCATCACGCTGCCTGATGGCAAAGGGGCGGAGTGTCATCCGTGCTACTTCGGTTTCGCCACGTGCCGTGACGCTCGAAATATCAAAACTCACCGTGGTTCCATGGTCGATGGCCTGCTCGACGAGCTCGCACGTGTCGATGCGCTTGATGGGCGTGCGTGTTGCCTTGGTAGCCTTGCTGCCTGCGCTTGGAGCGGGTTCGGGTGTATCGAGGTAGCCGCGAACGTCGGCACTCGCCATGGCAACTAAGTGCTGCGCCATGCTCTTGCGGATAGCGATAGGCGTGGAGCGGTTGCGCATGACCATACCGTGGAGCCGGATGATCTCTTCATCGGTGAGCGGGCGGGTAAGAAGTTTGTAGCCCACGCCGCGTTTGTACTCAATTTCGTATCCGGCATGGCGAAGCGCGGAGATGGCGGTGTAGATGCTGCGCCGCGCCGCCGAGATGGGCATGCGGGCGGGGTCGTCGGGATGGGAGAGGCGCCGGATCAGCTCATCGGAAAGTATGGCCTTGTCTTCGCCGGTGTTTTCGCTCAAGAGCTGCAGGATGCGAACGGCGCGATAGGCTGCCATCGAGGCGGCGCCTCTCGTCGTGGTGTCGTAGGTTTCAACAGCGGCTTCGGTCATCGTGCCCACGTCCTTTCCGTTTTGGGTGGCGACGGTATGGAGCCTAGGACGCGGGGCTTTCCCAGGGGCGCAGGGCGCTCTGGGCGGTCGGTAGTCGTCGGCAAACGGCGGGTCGAGTTTTCAACAGCCCTGCTCAACTGACCAAAAACCTGCCAAAAGCTTGACGGATGCTGTTGAAAAAAAGCGTCTCTCGACCGAT
>CALBBA010000093.1 GCA_937926755.1 uncultured Collinsella sp. | reverse complement strand
ACGGGCTATACGTACGACGAGACGGTCCATACGGTTAAGGCTGTCGTGGCGGATAACGGCGACGGTACGCTTAGGGTCACGACGTCGGTAAGCAAGCAGGTTGACGGCGAGGACGAGCTTGAGGGCCAGTGGATCTACCCGTCGAATGCGACATCTGCCGGTGTCGCGACGGTCAAATTCAAGAACACCTATACGGTCACCGAGGCGGCAGCCTACACTCCGTCCGTGACGAAGGTTGTTGTCGGTGCCAATGCTTCGGACAAGTTCGCCTTTGCCATGACCGCGGCTGACGATGCTACCAAGGCTGCCATCAACGGCAAGCTTATCACCGGCTCTTCGATGAGTGCGGACAACAGCTATGTTGAGAAGAGGCAAACGAAGGAGGGCCTCAAGGACGGGGAACACTATCAGGTTAACTTCTCAAAGCTCACCTTTAACAAGCCGGGCACGTATAAGTTTGCTATTAACGAGCTGGCCCCGAATGGCGGCCTCGGCGAGTGGACGTATGACGAGCACACCTATACCCTGACCATCACTGTAACCGATGAGGGCGGCAAGCTTGTGGCCCGCGACGATGGTACGACCGGCGCGGGAGGGTTCATCTTTATCCATAGGTATCGCACTTCGACGAGCTATGAGCTCCAGGGCGGTTTGGAGATCGTCAAGACGCTTAACGGGCACGACCTGCATGCCGGCATGTTTGGCTTTACAGTGACGGGCGAGGACGATGCTTCAATCGAAAAGCTCAACAAGCTGCTGCGCGCGGATGAGGGCAAGCTCACCGTGACTAACGATGAGCCGCAGGCCGACGGCACGTCCCATACCGGTATTTTGGGCGGCCTGACCTTTGCGACGAAAGATGCGGGTAAGACGTTTACCTACAAGGTTGTCGAGAATGACGGCGGCAAGGGCGGCTATACATACGACTCCACCTATTGGAAGGTAGAGATTGCGGTTAAGAAACGCGATAACGGTTCGCTCTATACCGAGACCACAGCCAAGCACTATGACGCCAAGAACGTCGAGCTTTCCGCTGATGCGAAGTTTAGCTCCGAGAGCGGTACCGCCAAGGCCCAGGTGTCCTTTACCAACAGCTACATCGCGAAAGGAACCTTTGAGGGTCTTGCTGCCGAGAAGGTAATGGACTCCCGCGACAAGATCGAGGCTGACCAGTATACATTTGACTTGTATGCCGAGAAGGCCGACGGCGAGCTCGTATGGATGGGTAAGACCCAGGCGAGCGATAACGGTATCGCCACGGTCGACTTCGGTAAGGTCAACTTTAAGCTTGGCAATGCTGCTGGCGAATCTAATGAGCAGACGATTGACCTTGCTGGCGCCGTCAACGATGGCATTGCCACCAAGCGCCACAATGCCGACCACACCACCACCTACAGCTTTAACCTGGTGGCAAAAGAGCGCTTGGCTAACCTGCCCGAGGGCGTGCGCCCCGTGGATACGTCCGCGACGTGCCGCGTGCTGCTCGAGGTGACCGACAACAACGACGGCACGCTGACGCCCAAGGTGACCTATCGCAATGGTACCGAGAAGGGCAAGATCGTTTTCCACAATACGCGCGATAAGGTCAAGACGATCGGCACGGTCGCGAAGCCCGATGTGGACATCGACGGGCAGCTGCTCTCTGTGGGCGACTCCTACGTCTATACCATCAACAACGTCAACGCCGAGACCGATGCTGACGGCAACCTGGTCTCCGCCAACGTGACCGTGAAAGACGAGCTTCCTGTCGGCGTTGTGTTCGAGGCCTTTGAGGGCGAGTATGCCGATAAGGGCGCTGCGAGCGGCCAGTCGCTTACTTGGGACCTGGGTAAGCAACCCGCGGGCAGCCACGGTTCGGTGCGCGTGCGCGTAAAGATCACCGAGGACGCTGTGAAGGATGCCCAGGGTGCGGTCGGCACCGTTGAGAACAAAGCTATCGTTACGGTTGACAACAAGAGTTATACCGGCACCACGACGAACTTCGTACCCAAGAAGTCCGAGAGCGATGTCCAGGATTCGAATGGGTCGGGCGTGGCGCTGGGCGACGAACTCACCTACACCATCGGCTACAAGAACACCGAGGGCGCGTCTGCCACGGTAACGATCACCGATGCCGTTCCCGCGGGAACCGAGTTCGTGGAGTTCGCCGGCGACCATAAGGATGCCGGCTCCAAGGGCAATGACGGCAACCTTACCTGGACGTTGAAGGACGTTCCCGCAGGCAAGGAGGGCACGGTTCAGTTTAAGGTTCGCGTGACCGAGGACGCGTTTAAGAGCGGTGGCGCTTCGGGCGACATCTCCAATCAGGCGTCGGTGGCGGTCGGCAACAACCCTGCCGTCAAGACCAACACCACCACCGATCAGGTTTCTGACGGGCGCCTGACGTTGAGCAAGACGGTCACGGCCGCCGAAGGCATCACCGCGCCCAACAAGGCATTTACCTTTAAGGTGCTGCTCTACCAGGCCGATGGCACAACGCCTCTGGCCGGCACCTTTGCGTACGCCGGTCGCCCCGATGGCACCAACGGCACTTATGTAAGCGGACAGATCAAGAGCGGTGACACCATCGCGCTTAAGGCCGGCGGCTCCGTCACGGTTACCTTGCCCATAGGTGCGCACTACGAGGTGCAGGAGCTCGACTCCAAGGGTGAGCTCATGACGAGCGAGGACGGCTTTGCGGTTGTCGATAAGGCGAACCCCCAGAAGGGTACCGTCGGACAGGCGACGAAGGTGGGCTTCACCAACGTCTACAGCGTGGAGTCCACAAAGGTGGAGAACGCTTTTAAGGTTCAAAAGAAGATCTCCGGTCGCAACTGGACTAAGGCGGATGCCTTTACCATGAT
>CALBBA010000092.1 GCA_937926755.1 uncultured Collinsella sp. | reverse complement strand
TTTCGTCAAATAACCAAAGGCCCGCCAAACATGTGGCGGGCCATCATTGTTCACGTTGAGTTGTACCCCAATACGCGGGATCAAGTGTATGAAAACGCAATCTTTTAGGAAGGCTTAAGTTCTGTTGCAGACTCGAAAGGAATCCTTGCCTGCGGCAAAACCACCACAAAGGTGCCTGCCCCCTTTGTGGTGGAAATCTAGCCCTTAAACAGATAGCCCACGCCGCGGACGGTGGTGATGTGCGCCGCGATCTGCGGGCCCACCTTGGAGCGGATGCGTCGAATGTGCACGTCGACGGTGCGCGTGCCGCCGCAGTACTCAAAGCCCCATACGCGGTGCAGCAGCACCTCGCGGCTGTAGGCGCGGTTGGGGTGCGTCGCCAAAAAGCTCAGCAGCGAGTACTCCATCAGCGTCAGGTCGATGGGCTCGCCATCGAGCGTCACCTGGTAGGTAGCCAGGTTGATCTCAAGGTTATCGATGTTGAGCACATCGTCGGCGGTAACGGTCTCCTCCTCGCCCATCAAGCGCTGCGCGCGAGCCTTGAGCTCGTTGGGCGTCGCCGTGGGGCACACAAAGTCGGCATGCGCGTGATTCGGCAGGCGCAGGGTGCCAAGGGCCTCGTCGTCAACGATCACCAGCATGGGGACACCGCCGCGATCGTCAAGCCACTTGGCAATCTGATCGATGCGGTCGCTGCGGATGCCATCGGAATCGAGGATCAGCAGGTCAAAGTCGTGCGCTGCAGTCGGCGAATCGGGGGTTGCCAGGCTCACCTCGACACCCAGGGTGGTCGTCAAGCTGCGGGCAAACTCGTGGAAGCGCGTCGTGCGCGCCATGAACAGGGCACTCTTATCGGACATATCGGCCTCCAAGGAAATGAGCTCAATCGTACTGGAACAAGCCAGCGCGATTAGGAGTTCGCCAGGTAGTGCTTGATCTCCCACTCGGTGATCGTGGACTCAAACTTATGCCACTCGTCGCGCTTCTTTTTGAGGAAGAAGCTGTGGATGTGCTCGCCGAGGGCATCCTTCATAAACTGCGAGTCCTCAAACACGTCGAGCGCCTCTTTGAGCGAGCGCGGCAGCGGCGTGTAGCCGGCCTCGAGCATCTGACGGTCGGTGAGCTTGAGCGTCTCGGCCGTGGCCTCGGGCGGGAGCTCCAGCTTGCGCTCGATGCCGTCGAGACCAGCCGCCAGCGTGACGGCGTTGACCAGGTACGGGTTGGCCATTGGGTCGGGGCTGCGAAGCTCAATGCGCGTGGACAGCTGCTTGCCGGGCTTGTAGACCGGGATGCGGACCATACTCGCGCGGTTGCGCAGGCCCCATGTGGCGTACTGCGGCACGGAGTCGCCACCCGTGGTGATGCGCTTGTACGAGTTGACCGTGGGGTTGGTGATAGCGCTGATCTCGCGCGCGTGTGCCAGAATGCCGGCCATGTAGTGCTTGGCGATATCGGAGAGGTGATACTTCTCGTCGTCCTCGCCCCAAAAGACGTTGTTGCCGTCGTGGTCGAATAGCGACTGGCACAGGAACATAGCGCTGCCGTCCTCGCCCGCCAACGGCTTGGGCATAAAGGAGGCGTGGCACCCGCTCTCGTAAGCTTGCTGCTTAATGATGAGTTTGGCCGTGGTGATGGCGTCGGACATGCTCAGGGCCTCGGCGTGGCGCAGACTCATGCCGTGCTGCGAGCGACCGGCGGCGTGGAAGGTGTACTCCACGGGCACGGACATCTTCTCGAGCGTAAGGACCGTGTTGCGGCGCAAATCGCGAGCGGCATCGCTCACCGAAAGATCGAAGTAGCCCACGTTGTCGAGCGGCTCGGGGGTGTGCTCGTCGGGGAAGTAGTAATACTCCAGCTCGGCGCCCACGTTGAGCAGATAGCCAGCCTTCTCGGCCTTGCGGAACATGCGGCGCAGGGCATCGCGCGGATCGCCGGCGAAGGGCTTGCGGTCGGGAGTGCACACGTCGCAGAACACGCGGGCAACGCCGTTGTGGCTCGGACGCCACGGCAGAATCTGGAAGGTCGAAGCATCGGGGAATGCGAGCATGTCGGCTTCCTCGGGCGTAGCAAAGCCCTCGATGGCGGAGCCGTCAAAGCCAATACCCTCCTCAAAAGCGACCTCGAGGTCCTCGGGGCTAATGGCAAAGTTCTTGAGGCGGCCGAGAATGTCGACAAACCACAGACGCACAAAGCGGATGTCACGCTGCTCTACGGAGCGGAGTACGTAATCGATGTTCTGCTGGTTCATGTCGCTCCCCTTTCTTTCGGGCGGGTTTCGACTGGTCTATATCGCAGATACTATCGCAGAAAAATGTTTCCGCAGGGTTAAAGCGTATCAAGCGCTCAAAAAACGTGCGCGAACAGGCAGTTGCGAACGAGCGGCTAGCGTTCAGATTCGGAGACAATTTGTCTACAGGCTCGTTCCAGCGCAGGGAACTCCATCGTCACTGCATCCCAAACAACCGAGCGGTCGACATTGCCGTAATCATGCGCAAGATAATTTCTCATGCCGATAATTCCACGCCATTCAATTTCGGGATGAAGCCGCTGCGAGCGTTCCGACAATTTGCCCGCTTCTTCCGTCACCCTAAGCGCACACATCAAAAGGGAGTCCGCCAACGCCCTCGTCCGCACGTCATTCGTATGCAGAAACTGGTCCTCGGTGATATCAAAAGCCTTGATGCGCTCGTTCGTTTCGGAGATGGCCTCCAAAACCTCTTGGGCGCGAAGGCTGTCTGACTTACGCGCGATCATAAAGGATCACTCCTTCGCGCTCGATTACCGCGGCAAGTTCGTCATCAAGATGATCACTAGAGACGAGATCAACCTGCCTCCCGGTTTCTTTGCGCACCGCCTCGCCAAACGCCGACAGCGCAAAAAGACCAAAGCCCTGCTCGCGATCGACTTCGAGACGCAAGTCAATATCACTATCGGCATGCGCCTCGCCACGGGCATACGAACCAAAAAGAATCACGGTTTTGATGGCGGGAATCGAGCTGGCCGCCTCGCGGACGGCGGACTCAATCTGGGCAGTATCCAAAATGCCCGTCGCGGCGCTTTCGCTCGCAGAGCTTTTACCAAGTGAAGGAACAAACGGCAGAGAGCGCTCGCGCAGCATCTGCCTCATAAACATATTGACCGCAACAGACGAAGTCATGCCAAGCTCTTCGCACAGTTCGGCAAATGAGTCTTTAATTGACGAGTCCACTCGCACACTCAGCACAGACGCAGCCATGGATACCTCCTGTATGACATTGTCTATATATTATCACACAGACTAGCGCGAGGTCGAGGCGCGGTGTTCGATGTGGCCGGGGATCTCGATGCGTTTGGGCGCCAGCTTTGCGGCCTCGCCCACGGTGGTGGTAACGACGTCGATGCGCTCGGACAGGCGCTCGACCACGCGCTCGGCAATGGTGAGGGTATCCTGCGCGGCCGTGGTGACGCCGCCAAAGAGCACATGGTTCCAAGGGTAGTCGTCAAACGTCGCGATCTTGAGCCCCGCCGGCAGCGAGGGACCAAGCTGCGCCAGCGCCTCGGTCAGACGCAGGAAAACTAGGCCGTTGACGGCAATGAGGCCGAGCTTTTTGCCTGCATAGCCGCGGATGGTCTCGTCCAAGCGACCAACGCCCGTGGCACCGCCATCGGCCAAGGTGACAACCTCGCCGGCAAGGCCGCGTCGCGACAGCTCGTCGGTAAAGGCCTCGGCGCGCTCGCGACGCACGGGGCTGTCGTCGCTCGCCTCGGTGAGCAGGCACAGGCGCTCGCTGCCAGCGGCGGTCAAGGCGTCTACCAGGCCGGCGACCAGCTCACGGTTGTTAGATGTCACCAGATCGACACCGCCGTCGGCAACGTCGCGGTCGAGCAGCACAACGGGCAGGCGCCCCGCGGCCGCGGCGATCGCCTTGTCGTTGCCTCCGCAGGTGTTGACGACCAGGCCGTCCACGCCGGCATCGATAAGTCTGGTGAGCGACTCGGCCTCCTTGGCGGGATCGTTGCCGCTAATGGCCGTCATGAGCGAGCAGCCGCGCGCGGCGGCGCTGGCGGAAAGCCCTTCGAGCATGGCGCTGGAGAACGGGTTAGCAATGTCGGCCAAGATCACGCCGATGAGGTTGGTACGCGAGCTGCGCAGATTGCGCGCGGCGGCACGTGGACGATAGCCGGTGCGCTCGATAACCGCCGCGATGCGAGCGCGGGTTTCCTCGGTCATCTGCCCGGGGCGGTTGTTGAGATAGCGCGAGACCGTGGCCGGGCTCACGCCCGCCTCGGCAGCAATGTCCTTAATCCTCATCTGCGCCATAGCGCACCCCGTTTCCCAATTGTCGGCAGTCTGAGCCATTTTAGGCATTTTTTTTAAAAATCTCGCTTGCAAAACGCTGTAGGTGAGCAGCATCGTTTTTGCGTCTCGAGCAGATGCGGTGATGGGCTAGATAGACGAGTCTTTAGGCAGCTCAAAGTAGTCGGGATACAAGGCGATAACCGGGCCCTGCTCCTCGGGCATCAGATGCAAGTGCGTCTCGGCCAGATAGCTCGCCGTGTCGGTATCGCCCCTCTTAATGGCCTCGAGAATCCGGCGATGCTGCCGACGAATCGGCTCCCAATCCAGGTCCTGCGACACCATACGCAACCAGTTGTATCGCTCAAAATGCGTGTTGACGCTCTTCATCCAATCCCACAACATGTGGCGGCCGGCAATCACAAAACACGTCTCATGAAACAGGTTATCCAAGTCGAAAAAGCGACGCGTTTCGCTATGGTCGAGCGACTCGGACTCGGCAAGAATCTGCTCGAGCCGCTGCTTTTGCTCGGGCGTGGCGGCAGAACAGCATTTAATGAGCACGCTTCTCTCGAGCTTCTCGCGCAAGAAGCAGGCGTTCTCGGCGCGCTCCATGCTGATTTTTGAGACATAGGTGCCGCTTTTGGGACGCGTTTCCACCAGCTCCTGCTCGCGCAGGCGCACAAAGGACTCACGAATGGGTGTGCGCCCGATCCCCGTCTCCTTTTCCAAACCAATCGCCGAAAGGCGCGTGCCGGGCTTGAGCTCGGCATAGATGATCTTGGAGCGCAATGCGTTGTATGCCTGATCTTGCAGACTCTGATAATGCTGCTGTTCCATAAAGCCCTCGGATAAACCCCTGCTTTGTCGAATATCACCTCAGTAATACTATCGCATCGGCACGTCGCAACCGGTCTTTTGGGGCGGGGCTCTTTTGGTCTATGAGTGCTCGTATTTCGTAGCGCGGCCTGTCCCCTGCTTTACAATTGCGCTTCGACCAATCAGCGATTCGAGCGCCGCCAACGTCCGCATGCGGCTCAGCCCCGTCTGTTTTTCAATCTCGCTTCGCGACATAATTCGCCCGCCCGACAAGGCCTTGAGAACCTGGACCTCTTCCTCGGACCCTTCAAAGGCATCGGTAACGGGCAATGTGACGGCCACCATGCCGCCGCGAACATCAAAAATTGGTTGATTGATCGAATCGCGATAGGCACGTCTAATGCGCGCGATTCCCGTACCAAATTTCTCGATGTAATCCAGCTTTAAGAAGGCCTCTGCAACGATGGGGTTTCTGAGCACGGATATCTGCCCATACAGGTATTGTTCCGTCGTCAAACCGGCAGGCAGCGATCCGGGGGAGGTCACAACGACACGATCATCGTACAGGGCAATTTGAACGTTCGCTCGAACGTCCCACGTCCGATGCACCAAAGCGTTTGCAACAGCTTCGCGGAATGCCTCAAGAGGAATTCGATCGGTTTGGACGCGCTCCATCCCTTCGATACGCTCATAACGGTAGTAGCGTGCAAGCATAGCCACCGCCCTGTCCACCTGCTCAATTGCGGATACATTTGTCGCCACCTCGCGATCCAAGATCACATCCTCGGTATCGCCAAAACGGACGCAGTCGATGCCCGGAAAATCATTCTTATCCGCCAAAATCGCCGCAGCGTTGGTATAGCCGTCCTTGCCGAGCAAGCGGAGCGTACGCATGATATCCGGCGTTAGCTCGGAAATGCCGAGGTGTTCAACACACTTATGCTCGAGCGTATGAAAGCCCAAGTTCTGGCGAGCCGATGTGAGCGCGTCGAACGTTACGTTGCTGCCTTCGAGCGTCAGCCTGCCATACTCAAACCGGTCGACCTCCACCGTTGCCGAATCGTTTCGTCTGTAGGCCTTCCCCTTGCTTCGATAGGGTTTGTCCTGCCCCTCATAAACCGTAAGGATTACGGTCCCGTGTTTCTCATCGGGCTCAAGCGAGTAACGGGGCGCGGGATCAAGACTGTCGTTAATCATGTTCTCGATGCGCAGGCATTCTGCAACCGGATCCGCAAGGCCGACAGCCACGCCATCGTCATCAACGCCAAACTCAATCTTGCCCGTCCCGTAGTTTGCATAGGCGCTCACCGTTTTAAGAAACGTCGGCGTAACGCTTTCCTTGTATTCGACTGTAGGGCTCTCTCCAATAACCATATGCACAACCCCCTCGTTTCATACCATTCATAACCGTATTATAAGACGAAAACCGTTTGCGTACTGATTTATCCAAGACGTAAACGGTTTTCGTCTTGATTTGCATACGGAATTAAGACGCATAATTTCGCTTTCGTATGACTCAATATCGGACGCAGACTGTTTTCGTCTGTCAATACGTCTGCAATCCAAACGAAAAGAGCCCCGAGCTCGTATGAACTCGGGGCTCTTTGTGGCGCACATCTATGATCAGCTTAGCGCAAAGTAACCTGTCCCCATGCACCAAAGGGTTGACTAGAGCTCGCAGGCGACCTTGTAGCCATCGCCGATGGCGTCGCGAATGTTGCCGCACTTGTTGGCGTCACCCAGCACGTGGGTGGTAACGCCGGCTGCCGCCAGGTCGTCGGCCAGCTTGGTATTGGGACGATAGCCCATGGCAAGCACCAGCGTATCGGCACCGGTGATGGTGTGGACCTCGCCGTCCTTCTCGTAGCTGATGGTGTCCTCGGTAATCTCGGTCACCTTGGCCTCGGTCAGCACGTGGACGCCCTTGGAGAGCATGCGCGTGATGAGCACCGCGCGACCGGCGCCGCCCTCGTTAGCGGCGAGCGTCTTGGTCATCTCGATAACGGTGACATCGCGATTTGCCGGCGACAGATCGTTGACCAACGGGGCCAGGTAATCGGCCGTCTCGCAGCCAACGGTGCCACCGCCCACGATGACGATCTTCTTGCCCGGGAAAGCCTTGCCGCCCAGCAGGTCGTCGGCCGTCATAACCTGCTTAAAGCCCTGCATGAAGGCCGGAGCGATAGGCTCTGCGCCATAAGCCAGGACGACCTCGTAACCCGCGTAGTCACGCTGAATGTCCTCGGCCGAAAGCTCGGTGCCAAATACGCACTTCACGCCGGCCTCGGCCAGGCGACGGTACTGATACTTGATCACGCGCGTGAGCTCCTGCTTTGCCGGCGGAACGGCCGCGATGCGCATCTCGCCGCCCGGCTCGTCCTGCTTATCCACAAGCACCACGTTGTGGCCGCGCTTGGCGGCAATGTAGGCCGCCTCCATGCCCGCGGGACCGGCGCCCACGACGAGCACGTTCTTTGCTTCGGCGGCAGGCTCGTAGCCAGCCTCGTCGCGCTCCACGTCCGGGTTGACGGTACAGGAGATGCGCTTGCCGAACATAATGCCGTTCAGGCAGCGCAGGCAGCCGATGCAGGGGCGGATATCGTCGGCGTTGCCGGCGGCCGCCTTGTTGCAAAACTCGGCATCGCACAGATTGGCGCGACCCATCATGCAGATGTCGGCAGCGCCGTCCTCAATCAGCTCCTCGGCAATCCATGCCTCGTTAATGCGGCCAACCGTGGCAACAGGAATGTTGACGTGCTTTTTGATCTCGCGCGAGCAGGCGGCGTGCGAGGCCTGCTGCGTGCCGGCGGCGGGAATCGCAGAGCCGCGCTTGATGGTGGTGCCGCCCGACACGTGAATCATGTCGACGCCGGCCTTCTCCAGGCGACGCGAGACGTAGATCATGTCGTTGAGGGTCAGACCGCCATCGGTGTACTCGTCACCCGAGATGCGGACGTCGATGATGAAGTCCTTGCCGCAGCGCTCGCGAATCTCGGCAATGACCTCGAGCAAAAAGCGCATGCGGGCGTCGAGCGAGCCACCATACTCGTCGGTACGCTTGTTATAGAGCGGGGTCAAAAAGCCGCCGAGCATGCCATGGGCGTGCGCCGCATGAACCTCGACGCCATCGACGCCGGCCTTCTGCATACGCACGGCAGCGTCGCCAAACTGATGCGTGAGCTCGTGGATCTCATCGACCGCAATGGGGCGCGGCGCCTCGCGAGCATAGGACGGGCCCACAAAGGACGGAGCGATCAGGCGCGGCGTGCCCGGAATGTTAAAGGCCATATAGGCGGGGGGAAAGAACGGCGGCGTGAGCTTCCGCCAATACTCGTGGACGGCCGCGGCGAGTTTTTCCCAGCCGGGGATAAACGTGTCGTCGTAGCAGCACATGTCACCCGGCAGATAGGTATAGGTAGGCTCGACCGTCACGACCTCGGTGATGATGAGGCCCACGCCGCCCTTGGCGCGGGCACGGTAATGATCGACCAAGTCATCGGTCACATAGCCATGATCGGCCAGGTTGGTGGACACCGGCGGCATAAAGACGCGGTTCTTGACCTCGGTCGTACCGACCTTGATCGGGCTAAAGAGCATCGGATAGGCGGAGGACTCCATACAGGGTTCCTTTCGTTTGAGCCGCTCGGCGGCAGTTGCTAACGTACCTATCGTATCAGCAACCGCGCTGTACCCGACCGTACACGCTCCCCCGGCTTTTACTCAACCCACAAAAAGTTGCGGTGGAATACGGAGTAGATAAGGCCTTTGACAGCCAAAAC
>CALBBA010000091.1 GCA_937926755.1 uncultured Collinsella sp. | reverse complement strand
TGTATCTGCCGAGCTAGTGTTACAGAACGAGACAATTGCCGGGGAGGGGTCCCGTCACGGCAAGACGCCCGCTCCCTAGATGCAGAACCCGGGGATCACGCAGGTTCGCTTGCTTGGCTTTTCCGCAGGCGTTGCGTACGTAAAGACGTCGCCGTCGTGCCCCACGCGGTTCATATAGAGCGTGCCTTCGCTCTCCGATGTGTCGGGGCTCACCGTGCGCTCCCACCAACAAGTGTCCTTGCCCTTCCACTGGCGGACCATCGTCTCGTTCGTGGAATACGGGCTCACCTTGAGCTCGCGGAAGAGTTGGTACTCCTTGCCCTCGCCGTTGTAGATGTCTGCCAGGTAGTGATAGTCCTCGGCAAACGAATCGGGCGGTTGCGTACCGCACAGCTCGGCCATGGCGGGCAGCCAAAGGGGTGCGGGCAACTCGCCCAGACACGATGCACTGTTGGCGGCGCCAACGTTATTTGAGATCTTTTTGACGGATTTGATGAGTGCGCGCAACTCGTTGGGCAGCAGCTTAAGGCCGTCGCCGTTGAGCCATTCCCGCAGCTCGCAATCTGCCCAGCCGGCGCTCGGCGGTTCAGCCGCAGCGTTGCGCTCGGCAATACCCGCATCGAACATAAACGTCAGTCCGGCCTTGCCTGTACCGTCCAGAAGTTCGTCGTGGCGGATGCCCACAAGCTGAGCGCCGACCTCCAGCCCGTTGGCGAGCTTCACACGCCTAGTGCACGGATAGGGGATATGACCGTCATCGTCGAGCAGATGATAGCGCTTGGCAATCTCGCGTGCCTCGCTACGGGTCTCGGCGGCCTTAATCTTGAGCGAAATCTCCTGCAGCTGATCCCAAGTGTAGTCGTCAAGCGAACCGCGGATGCCGTCCAGGTAGTCGGGGATGCCAAAGCCATGGGTTGCTGCCCCGATAACGCCGAGCCCCGCAACGGCTGCAACGACGCCGCCGATGACAAAGCGGCGGCGGGTCATGGCATCGTGACGGGCCTGCTCCAGGATCTCTCGCGCGCGCTCGCCGGCGACGTCGACCTTAAGGTGCGTGCCAGAATCGATATCAATTGCGGCCTCGTCTCCTGCGCCCTCGCGGTCCTCAGATTCTGCAGCGGGGAGGTACGTCGAGAGCACCTCGAGCATCTGCTGCTCGGTAGGGCGATCGCCCTGTTCGACCGAGATGCCTTTCATGATGATCTGGACAAGCGCTTTGTCGCCCTCGCAGCGCGGCTCGAGCGGCGCCGGTTTGGTCTTGGTCTTTATGAGGTAGAACGAGCCGGTCGCCGCGGCACCCGTCGACTCGACATCGAACGGTTTGCGACCGCTGTAGAGCTGGTACAGAATGCTCGAAAGCGCATAGACGTCGATCGCGGGCGAGCGGCGAAGGGCCGCGATGCCTTCGATATCCTGCGTGAGCATTTCGGGCGCGGCGTATGCGGGCGTGGCAAAGCGCCAGATGTCGGCGCGCCGGGTGATCGTGTCGTCGCCGAGGGCCATGGTCGCGGAGCCCATGTCGATGAGGCAGGGGTCAAAGGAGCAATCGGCAATCTGCTGCTCGAGCGTTCGGCTGGTGGTGCGGAACATGATATTGGCAGGCGACAGGTCGCGATGGATGACCGGATTCACGAGGCCTTGGGTCATCAAGAGCGCGCGAAGCACGGCGTTTCCGACGGCGGCGACCATCTGGGTGGTCAGCCCACCCGAGGCGTCGTGCGGAAGCAAGGGCAGCGCCTGCTTGAGCGAGGTGCCCTCGACCCACTCCATGAGGATGAGCGGGTCGTTCTCGCACGATCCGTAGCCATAGACGCGCGGAAATCCGCGCAGGTGCGAGACGGTACACAGATGACGGTACTCCTCGAACAGTGCGGCGGTGTTGGCCAGATGCGCGGCCGATTGCTCGGCGGAGCGGTCGGGCGTCTGGTCGGAAAGGATGGCGTTGTCCTTGAGCAGCTTGACGGCAAAGACCTCGCCGCTCGTGTTGGTCGCGCGCAGCACGTGCCCGATGTTGCCGTTGTTGCGGTGGGCCGTCTGGAGAATAAGCGTCATAAACCGACGCTTGGCGTCGTCCTCGGCGCTGGGGTCGACCGCCACGGCGGTGTCGAACGTGTCAAGACGGATGAATTTGTCGCCATAGGCGCTATCGGTAGTATCCATGGCGTTCCTTTGTCTAGCATGGGTTGCTGCGCGTATACGTGGGCAGTGTGGATATCGGTAAAGTACCATGATAGCCACACTGCCCACGTATACCGCTGAGTATTGTCGTTTACGACGCAGAAGGTAGAAGACGAAAGACGGACGGCGACCGTCTTTCGATCGCCGTCCGCGCTAGTCCACAATGACAAGGAATGTCGTGTAGAGACCCAGATGGAGCCTGTCGCTGTTTTCGATTTCCACCGGGGGATAGATCTTGCCGGGCTCGCGTTGGTCGCGCGGCGGCTCAATCACAATATCGCCGTTGCCCGCGCCCGATTCGAGCACTGTGCCGTTGGTCGACCCAAGGCCCTGGGCGTACCAGTGCTCACCCTCAAGCCAAATGCGAAGATGCTCGCGCGATGCGTCGGCGCCCACATCGGTGATGCTGGGCGAGGTTTTGGGCAAAGAACCAATCACGGTGCCGCGCGGATCGCGTGTGAGGGGATGGATTTGCATGTCGACGCAGTTGTCGGCATGTGTCCTGAGCAGACCGAGGTTGGGGGCGACGGTGCGCGGCTGCTCCAGGTTGCCCATAAAGCCACGTCCGACGGTAGTTTCGGTGGTGCCAAAGTGCCTGCCTGTCTTGCTGTCGCAAAAGCGCTCGACGGTGGCCACGCCTTGGATGGGGTCAGCGAGCGCCCCCGTTGCCACAAAGAGCATAAGGTAAAGCGTACTCTTCTCGCGCACGGCATTGCCGTCAAAGTTGTCGATGTGATTGAGGGCATTTGCATATAGGCGGCTGTCCAGCTTGTAGCTGGCGAGAGCCGACATCATTTCGTTGGCGGCCGGGCCGCGATAGTGCTCGGCGATTGCCTGATAGGCGGACTCGCCGCCGCCGAGCTTGCTGCAGATTGCCGCGGAAAGATTGAGCGTGGTGACGGCAAAGTCGCTGTAGATGGCGGGCGCGCACTGGTCAGGCTCGCGATGGACGATGTAACGGGTGAGATACGAGCGGTTGGAAGAGCATTTCTCGAGCAGGGTACTGCCGAGATAAGAGTTTCCATTGATGAGCATTCGGGCGATCTCGAGATGTTTAAGACCGCCGAACGAGCGAATATCGTTATAGAGGACCGAGCAAGGCGTCTCTGCTGCCACGGATACCTCCTTTGATTGCTTCCTAGCCAATAAGGCGATAGGAATTAATGGCCCCCGGTGGGCGACGTATTAAATGGCTGCACAATATGTAGCGTAACCAAAGCAACATTATAGGCCACATGTTCGAAATTGCAGGAAGAGCGAGAGATTTGGTTTGGACTGGACGGAAATCCCCCTCTGTCTTGATCTATAACAATTGGGACCGATTTTGCTCCGTAACTGTTACAGATTGAGACGTTTGTGAACCGTGCCGACCGTTTGTCTCGATCTGTAACACGTAGAGGAAGATTTGCCCTGTAGATGTTACAGATTGAGACAATCGGCCGGGCCCACCTCGGGCCCACCTCGTCCGCCTCGTCATCTGTGGTTTACGTGGGGGCATACGGAGTGCGGGTATACTAACCGGCGGCGAATCTGCTCCATCGCTTAGAGCTGCTGCGTCTGGACGGCGCGTGATAGGGCTGCCAAAGCGATCGCCAGCGTGCTGAGCAACGTCCTCTCTGTGCGCACCCGTTTTTGTATGTATTAGCGCACTACCAAGCACGCCAGCGCGGCCGCATGCCGTGCCCATAGCGCGTGCAGATAAGGAACAACAACATATGCGTAATTCTGTATCCGACGTCACGGACGCCGAGATTCTGGACGAGACCCGCGAGGCCATGACCCAGGCTGCCTTCGATGCCGCCGACGAGGCAAATGCTGCCCAGGCCGTCGAGTCCGCTACCGAGAGCCTGCCCGCCTTTGACGAGCTGGGGCTTTCCGACGAGATGCTTCGTGCTATCGAGAGCCTGGGCTACACGGCGCCGACGCCCGTGCAGGCCGGCTCGATCCCCGTGGTGCTCGAGGGCCGCGACCTGCTTGCCGCCGCTCAGACCGGCACCGGCAAGACGGCTGCCTTTTTGCTGCCGACCATGAACAATCTGGAGCACATCGCTCCGCCCAAGCCCGTGCGTGAGCGCGGCGGCCGCAACCGTCGTCGCGGCGCCAAGAAGCCCGAGGGCAACGGTCGCGGTCCCTTGATGCTCGTCATCACCCCCACGCGCGAGCTTGCCCAGCAGATCGACGAGGTCGCGAGCAAGATCGCCGACGTTACCGGCCATGTTGCCGTGACCGTCGTGGGCGGCGTGAGCTACAAGCCCCAGACCGCGGCGCTCAAGTACGGCTGCGACATCCTGGTCGCCACGCCGGGCCGTCTGGTCGACCTGATCGAGCAGGGCGCCTGCCACCTGAACGAGGTCAAGGTGCTGGTGCTCGACGAGGCCGATCGCATGCTCGACATGGGCTTTTTGCCCGCCGTCCGCCGTATTGTGCGCGAGACGCCGGCCGAGCGCCAGACGCTGCTGTTCTCGGCTACGCTCGACGAGGAGGCCGTGGGCGAGATCACCGACCTGGTGAGCGACCCGGCCCGCGTGGAGATCGCGCCCGCCACGTCGACCGCCGACACCGTCGACCAGTTTGTGTTCCCGGTGTCCATCGAGGCCAAGAATAACCTGTTGCCCGAGTTTCTCAAGAAGGAGGGCCCGGAGCGCACCATTGTCTTTATGCGCACCAAGCATCGCGCCGACAGCTGCTGCCGTCGTCTGGAGCGCAAGGGCATCAAGGCCGCCGCGATTCACGGCAACCGCAGCCAGGCCCAGCGCGAGCGTGCGCTTTCGGCCTTCCGCGACGGCACCGTCGACGTGCTGGTGGCGACCGACGTGCTCGCCCGCGGCATCGACATCAGCGACGTGCGCTACGTCGTGAACTTTGACGTGCCGGCCGAGCCGACCGACTACATCCACCGCATCGGCCGCACGGGCCGCGCCGGCGAGCTGGGCTGGGCCATCACGTTTGTGACCGAGCAGGATGTCGATGAGTTCTACGAGATCGAGAAGCTCATGGACAAGACGGCCGACATCTACGAGGCCGGTGACCTGCATGTGGGTCCCAACCCGCCCGCGGTTGATCCCGAGCGCGACCCTGCGGCCTTTAAGGTGAAGAAGAAGACCAAGCGCGGCAAGTCCAAGAGCAAGAAGAAGCTTGAGCAGGCACGTCGCGACGGCAAGCGCAACGGCGATGACTACGGCGATGTGGCCGGTCGTTCCAACCGCGGTCGCGACGAGCGCCGCAGCGACGGCGAGCGTCCGGGCCGTCCCAAGCGCGGCGGCAAGACCCGCGTGCGCGAGGGCGTTCAGGCTCGCGTGGACGAGGCTGTGGAGAGCGTGGCCCGCGAGGTGGCTGCCGAGGAGCGCGCTGGTACTGGTGCCGCTGAGCAGCCTGCGCGCGGTAACCGTGCCGAGCGCCGTGCCAAGCAGTTCCAGGGCGAGGCGCATCGCCGTCGCCGCGAGGACGAGGACCGTGGTGGCCGTCGTCGTGTTGAGCGCGAGGACGAGGGCCGCGGTTCGCGCGGCGGCAAGCGCGGCTCGGGTGACCGTCGTCGTTCCGGTCGCAATGACGAGCGCAGTGGCCGTGGCGGCGAAGGCCGTGGTTCGCGTGACGAGCGCGGCGTCCGTGGCGGCGAGCGTCGCGAGGGTGCTCGTGGCAACGGTGGCCGCAGCGGCGCCGGTCGTTCGAATGAGTCGCGCGATCGTCGCGATCCGCGTGCCAGCCGCGATCGTCGCGATGACTGGCGCAATTACGATGACACCCGCGAGGAGCGCCGCGGCGGCTACCGCGGACGTGGTGGCAACCAGGCTGGCTCCCGCGGCGGTCGCGCCGGCGGTCGCGATAACCGTGGCAGCTATGGCAACAACCGCGGTGGCAAGCGCGGCGGCAACTCCCGTCGTCCCGGCGACGGCGGTGGCAAGCGCAAATAACATACGCATCGCACGCTAGAGCGATGCGAACCAAGGGCCCCGAGCAAAAACTTCGCTCGGGGCCCTTTTGTTTGTCGTATCCGACCGCTAGTTCGGATGCGATTTCCTCGGGAATGCATGTGGAGGGTCGCGAAGACCCGTTTTCTGCCATGTGGCAATGGGTCCCATGGGGTGCACCGTGCATTTTTTGGAATATTCTGCAGTTCGAGCCGGCTGCATACGATTCGGCATCGCCAACGGTGGTCTTCGGAGGTCGCGCGCGCAGACGTGGTGTAAGAGTGTCCTGAGGTCCGTCGCTGCAAGTCC